>JAVHVL010000609.1:0-6473 GCA_032160565.1 Pseudonocardiales bacterium
CTACGCAGCCGCGGGCGTCCCGCGAACCGAAACGCCGACCGCCGACTCGTTCACGACCGCAGCTCGATCTCGGGCCGACGGCTCACGCGAATGACCTGAGCGGCTTCGCCGGGCTCGTCGGTTGTGCTGTTGGCCAGCACGACGTGGAGTTGGTTGCGGGAGCTGATGGCGAGTTTGGTGAAGATCTTGTGCAGGTGGTATTCGACGGTGCGCCGGCTCATGAACAGCCGGGCAGCTATGTCGGGGTTGGACATCCCCTCTCCGGCGAGCCCGGCGATCTGCGTCTCCCGGACGGTGAGCTGAGCTGGAGTCTCGGTGCTGCGTTTGCGTGCCCGCTCCCCGGTGGCACCGAGCTCGCGCGCGGCTCGATCGGCGAACCCGTCCGCTCCCATCGCGGCGAACATCTGGTGCGCCGCACGCAGCTGCTCGCGGGCGTCGGCACGCCGATTCTCGCGACGCAGCCACTCGCCATACACGAGACGAGCGCGAGCGAGCGCCATCCGGACGCGGGTACGGCCGAGCCGGTCGATCGCCTCGTGATAGCGGCGCTCGGCAACCTCGCCGTCGCTCAGCAGCGCTCGCGCACAGGCCTCGACGCCGAGGGCCCAGTCGCTGCCGCTGGCTTGGGTGCTGTCCGAGATCCGCTCGAGGGCGTCGGCTGCCTGCTCGGGAACCCCGCTCCGGGTCGCCGCTTCGATCAGCTCGACCGCGGCCCATAACGAGAAGACAAGTTCGTTCGGGTCCTCGCCGGCCCGCTGCGCGGCTGCGAGCGCGTCCTCATAGCGGGCCAGGCCGTTGTAGAGCACGGCAGTCGCCCACTGAATGAAGATCAGCCCCACTCCTTCACCCTGGCGCACCAGATCCGCGGTGCCGGTCTCGATCAACTCGGCGATCTCATGCTCCTGACCGCGGAATGCGGTGAGTGCCAGGCGCGCGTACGGCCGGAGCTCGCTGCCGGTCGCTTCGGCAACAGCCGCCGCCTCGTCGATCAGCGACGCAGCAGCAGCGAAGTCCCCCTCGAACAAGTGCAGTCCGGCGCGTTGGCTCAGGGCAATGGGAAGAACGCCGAGCGCGCCGGCATCCCGGGCGAGCTCGACCCGGCGGGTGGAGAGCAGCTCCCAGCTCTCGTCGTCCCACAGCATTTGGGCGGCGTGGCAAACCTGCCAGAGCCAGCGCTGCCCTTCCTCGCTGGATACATCCTCGGTGCGGAAGGCGCGCACCGCACGCTTCAGTGCCGGCGCCGCCGCCGCGTGGCCCTGGGTGATCAGCAGCGCCAGGCCATCGAGCAGTGGATCGTGCGCACGCCGCTCCTGCCCCGGAGGCGCGGCCAACGCGGCCTCAGCTGTCTTGCGCAGACCGTCGCATGTTGCGAACCGACCCGGATACATCGCCGCGGAGAGCGCCTGCAAGTAGGTCTCGCGCGCAAGCCCGATGTCGAGCTGCTCGAGGCGTTGTGCGGCCTTGACCAGCAGCGATGGAGCCTCGTTCCCGCGGCTGGACGCGACCGCGATCTGGGCGCGCAGCAGGTCGACCTCCGCGCGCTCGCGGCCTTCCAGCGGCCCCGCCTCCGCCACGGCCAGCAGTCGCAACGCCGCTTCGAACGCACCCGCCTGGGCCGTCGCCTGTGCTGCGGCCAGTCCGCGCTGCGCTCGCTGCCCCGGCTCCGGTGTCAGCGCGGCTGACCGCTCGAGGAATGCGGCCGCTGCCGCGACCCCGCCGCGCGCCTGCGCCCGGCCGGCGGATCGCTGCAGCTCTGCGGCGATGTCCTCGTCGGGCCCCGGAGCCGCCTGTGCGCGGTGCCAGGCACGCCGATCGGGATCGAGCTGTGGATCGGTCGCCTCCGCCAGCGCGCGATGCACCTCTCGCCGTTGATGCCGCGAGGCCGACCGGTAGATCGCCGAGCGGACCAGCGGATGGCGAAAGATCACCTGCGCGCCGAATTCGAACAACCCGTCGGACTCGGCGGCATCCGCCGCCTCGACCCCGATGCCAAGCCGCTCGGCGGCCCGCCGCAGCAGCCCCGGATCACCCACGGGTTCGGCGGCGGCCAGCAGCAGAAGTCGCTTGGTCATCTGCGGCAGCGGCGCGATCTGTCGCAGGAAACTCTGCTCGATCCGGCAGGCCAGCGGCAGCGGACTGGCCACGCCGAACCCGCCGGCCAGCTCCGCTTGGGTCGCTCCGCTGGGCAGTTCGAGCAGGGCCAGCGGGTTGCCGGCGCACTCGGCGATGATCCGGTCCCGGACAGGCTCGTCCAGCCGTCCGGGGATGACCGAGGCCAGCAGCGCCCCGGCGTCCACATCCGACAACCCCGCCAGGCTCAGCTCAGGAAGGCGAGCGACATCGCCCCCTGCGCCGTGATCACGCGTGCCGAAGATGACGGCGACGGATCCAGCGTCCAGCCGGCGGGCGACGAACGCCAGGGCCTGGGCCGTCGTCTGGTCCAGCCACTGCGCGTCGTCGATCAGGCACAGCAGCGGCTGCTCCGCGGCCACGTCGGAGAACAACCCGAGGACGGCGAGGCCGACCAGGAACCGATCCGGTGCATCTCCGGAACGTAGACCCAACGCGACGCCCAGCGCCTCGCACTGCGGGCCGGGCAATACATCCAGGCGACCCAGCATCCGCCCGCACAACCGATGCAGCGCCGCGAACGGCAACTCCATCTCCGACTCGACACCCTCGGCGCGCGCCACCTGAAAATCCCGCGCCGTATCAGCCGCGTACTTCAGCAGCGCGGTCTTGCCGATACCCGGCTCGCCGCGCACCACCAACGCCCGGCTGCGCCCCGCCCGCACCTGCGCGAGCAGGTCATCAAGGGCGGCGCACTGCTCCTTGCGGCCCCACAGCGTCACGCGGCTCCTGCCCTCGGGAGGCCTCCCCAGCCGATCCTAGAACCCGCGCGGGCCACCGCTAGACCTCGCACTCGACGCATCAGGTGAAGTGTTTCGACGCTCTGCGACACACTGCTCGAGTCGATCAAGGGCTTGCACCACGTCGATCATGGTCGCTCCGTTCGGCAGGCTACGATTCGTGGTCGAGTTGTGCCGGATTGAGTCTTTGCCGGCAGGGTCCAGCCGGCTGGTCTGCCAGGTGCTCCCTGCGAGCCTCAGCGTGATGAATTCACCGTAGGAATCACCGAATGCTGCTCGCATCCGTGAAGTCCACAAGCCAGCCGCCCCGGGCGACCGTTCCTTCAGCGAATGTCGAACTGCTCCCACCGCACGTGGCTGGGCGCAATCCCGAGACCATGGAACCCGTTGGCGAGTGTTGCCGTCATCTGGGGAGGGCCGCACAGGTACACCCAGACGTCCGCGCCGGTGAGCCGACCGTCGGCCGCCCGCTCAGCGGTCAGCAACCCGTCACGGTCGGTGTACACGATGTGCGGACGGAACGTCGGGTGCTCAGCATCGGCCGCGTCGATCTCGTCGAGGTACAGCGCGTCCGTGTCGCGGGCGACCGAGTAGTAGAAGTCCACTTGCCGGTCGAACGTCGCGTCAAGGCCCCGTACCCAGCTCATGAACGGAGTGATGCCGATGCCGCCCGCGATCCAGATCTGATCGTGCCCGCCGAGGCGGTAGTCGAAGCCGCCGAACGGACCGGCAGCCTTCGCAGGAGTCCCCGGCCGCAGTGTGTCGTGGAGATCCCGCGTGTAGTCGCCGACCGCCTTGACCGCGACCTCGAGCCGGCGCTCGGTCGGCGCGCTCGCGATGGAGAACGGGTGCCGCTGCCAGCCGGACGCGCCGCCGAAGGCAAGGAACACGAACTGACCCGATGTGAATGACAGCGGATCACGTACCGGCTCGAGCGAGATCTCGAGCGTCGCGTCGTTCGGCCGGCGGACCTCCGCGACCGTGTAGTCGTAGCTGGGTACCACGAAGCGCGAAAAGAGTTCTCGGTATGCGTACGCCGCGATCCCGACGCCGCCGACGGCGAGATAGCTGACCCGCAGCAGCGCCGAGCGGTGGAGCGCGGGGTCGACGAATGCGCCGTGTGCAACGGCTGCAATCACGAACAGGCCAGTGAACCGATGGGCGGTCAGCCATCGCTCGTAGCTCAGACGGGCCAGCCAGCGGATCGGCCCGGGCCAGCGGGCGGTTCTGAGGCTCGGCGCGAGCGCCCAGACGGACAGCAGGAGAAGCCCGAATAGGGCGACGTCACCGAGGCCGGGGCCGAAGCCAGTTGCGTAGCTGTCCGGGGGCGACGTTGCGAAGACGACGTGCGGCAGGAGGAGCACGACGCCTGTGGCCGCGGCACGCCGGTGCCAGACGGCGACCAGGTCGAGTCCGGAGAATGCATGCTCGATCGCGGGAAGCAATGTGGCGAGCACGAGTGCGATCGAGAAGAGCAGCACCGCTTCGGCGCCGCACATCTCGCCGGCATACCTGCTCGTCGGCTGATCCGCCGGCCGCGCGACGATCCACAGCGCGGCGTTTCCGATCGCGATGAGCGTCACCAGCATGGCGCCGGGGCTGAGCCACTGCCGTGGGCGGAGGCCGTTCACCTCACCGTCCGCCCGGCGCGATCACTTGGCGGACGGGGTGGCGGGACGCGCTGTCACCGCAGGGACGATCCGATAGTCCGCGCTGTACACGAGATTGTGCAGATCGCCGGATGCGATGGCTCGGAGCATGGGTAGTTGGGCCGCGGCATCCTCGTCGCTGAACACGTTGAGCGGCCAGTCGTGAACCGTTGCTCCGCGAAGATGAGGGTGATGAAATGTGCCTCCGAAATAGGCTTCGAGCACGATCGGCGGAACCGCAGCCGCCCGCTGTTCAGGCCAGCTCAACGCCCAGGATGCATCCAGGCCGCCATCCGCCGTGCGTCGTAGCCCCGTCTCGGTGAGCTGCCCGGTGTCGAGCATCAGCATCGCGTTCATCTCGACGAGAACCTCGCGCGCGACGGGGGCCAGCAGCTGCACTGCCTTCTCGAAATGGGCTTCCTTGTCCTCTCGCGTTGCCGAGCCGCCATGTGTGCCGTCCCGGAGATCCTCGAAATGGCGGATGAGGCTGGTGATGTATGCCGGTGTCGCGCCCTCTTGCATGGCCTACCTCCGCCCGCGCATCGAATGCCGATGAGTACCTCGCTCAATCCCACCGTAGGAGCGCCGGGCACCGCTCGCATCCGTGAACTCCACAACGCGTCCGGCCCAGCTTGTGGAGTTCACCGATGCGACGGGCGTCCGGTGATTCCTACGGTCAACTCACGTACGCGGAAGGAGCGGACCGCAGAAGGGCCGGCCGCGTCAGCCAAGATGGGGAGCCTGTCATGAAGTTCCTGCTCGACAACGAGTCGCTGTCGTTCGAGACGCTGCGCCGGTTGTCGCCGGAACATCGGCAAGTCCTACTCGAGTGCCATTGCCGTCACTCGTCGGTTGCTGAGGCGGCCGCTCGCCTCGGCGTCTCCGCAGAAACGGTGAAATCCCGGATCCACTACGCGCTGCGGGCGATACGGCTCACGCTGGAGGAGCTCGAAGCGGCAAGCAGCGCGGCAACACACCCGCGCGCCGGCAAGGCCCCTGTAACGGCCGCCGTCGACGCGCGGCATGTGGAGTTCACGGATGCGAACCAACACCGGCGTTTCCTACATTGGATGAAACCAACCAGCAACCGCAGGAGGTACATGATGTCGACGATCACCACCAAGGATGGCGCCCGCATCTTCTACAAGGACTGGGGCAGCGGCCGGCCCGTCGTGTTCAGCCACGGCTGGCCGCTCAACGCGGACGCCTGGGACCCCCAGGCGAACCTCGTGGCAAGCAATGGATACCGCGCGGTGGTGCATGACCGGCGCGGTCACGGCCGTTCGACTCAGACCTGGGGCGGCAACGACATGGACTCCTACGCCGACGATCTGGCCGCGCTGATGGACGAACTCGACCTCAGCGACGCGGTGCTGGTGGGTCACTCGACCGGCGGCGGAGAGGTGGTCCGCTACCTCGCGCGGCACGGCACCAGCCGGGTCGCCAAGGCGGTGCTGCTGGGCGCCGTCCCGCCGCTGATGCTCAAGACCGACGCCAACCCCGAGGGCACCCCCATCGAGGCCTTCGACGCGATCCGCGCGGGCGTGGCCAGCGACCGGTCCGCCTTCTACAAGGACCTCTCCGCGGCGTTCTACGGGTTCAACCGCCCCGGCGCGAAGGTGTCGGAGGGCAAGCGGAACGAGTTCTGGCTGCAGGGCATGCAGGTCGGCTTCAAGGGCGCCTACGACTGCGTCAAGGCCTTCTCCGAGACCGACTTCACCGACGACCTGCCGAAGATCGACATCCCGGTGCTCGTCGCCCACGGCGACGACGACCAGATCGTCCCCATCGTGGCGGCCGCCGAGACATCCTCGAACCTCGTCAAGGACGCCACGCTGAAGGTGTACCCGGGAGCCCCGCACGGCCTTTCGATGGTCGCTCCGTTCAAGGACGTGTTCGACGCCGATCTCTGGCCTTCGCACGCAGCTGAGCGGCAGTACATCAGCCCCTGCCG
>JAVHVL010000641.1:0-2643 GCA_032160565.1 Pseudonocardiales bacterium
GAAGTCGACGTTGAGCGCCGCGAACTCCTCGGGGACGTGACCGGCGCCGACACCCAGGATCAGGCGGCCTTCGGAGAGCCGATCCAGGGTGGCGGCGGACTTGGCGGCGAGCAGCGGCGGCCGGAACGGCAGGATCAACGCGCGCGTGAACAGGTGAACCCGCCGGGTGACACCGGCGACCATGCCGAGCGTCGCGATCGGGTCGTACCAGGTGCTGGACATCACCGGGACTCGGGAGCGTGGGATGACCACGTGATCGGACGCCGAGACGGAGAAGAACCCGAGCCGGTCGACGGCCTGTGCGGCGCGCACGATCTCGGTCGCCGCCGCACTGCTTTCCCACGGTTCGGCGGCGAGGGTCGTCTGCGCCTGGACGGGCAGGGTGATCCCGACGCCAACCTCGCCCGGCGCGAAGGACCGGACCGATCGCTCCATGAGACCTCCACCCGCGTTCGGGCATGCGAACAGCCGTACGCTATAGCATCTGGCCATGGCGGCAGGGTCGACTCCACGGCTGGTCCGGGAGCCCCGGAGCCGCCCCCCGATCCCCGGATCAGTGCAGTCGGTCGCCGACGTGCTCCAGCCCATCGTCGGGACGACCCCGCACGCCGCCGCCCTGGTCGGCCGGCACGGTCGCTACACCTATCTCGAGCTCGACCGTGAGGTCTCCCGCGCGGCCCACGTGCTCAGTGCGCTCGGCGTCGTGCCCACAGACAGAGTGGCGCTGTGCCTGCCGAACGACGTCGATGCGGTGATCGCGTTCCTGGCGATCATGCGCGTCGGTGCGGTGTGGGTAGGCGTGCACCGCGCACTCGCGCCGACCGAGAAACGGCACCTGATAGCCGACAGCGGGGCAACCGTGCTGCTCGCCGAGCCTGCCGCGGCCGCAGAGGTCGCCGCGCTCGGTAACGACCTGCCGCAGCTGCGCCGGACAGTGCTGGTCGACCCGGACGCGTCGGATTCGGAGTGGCACCGCTCGCTCGCGGCGGCTGATCCCTCGTACGCCACCGAGCCGGTGGATCCGTTCGCCGCAGCAGCCATCGCCTACACGAGCGGGACGACCGGGGTACCGAAGGGCGTCGTGCACAGCCAGCACAACCTGATCCTTCCGGGCGGCGTGCTCGTCGCGCGGAAGAGCTTCGCGGCGGACGAGCCGCACGGCGTCGTGCATCCGCTGACGATCCTGAACCAGTTGGTGCTGATGGTCCTGGTCGCGTTTCAAGCCGGCGCGAAGTGCGTCGTCATCGACGGCCACGATCCCGTGACGATCGCCGACTGGGTGGCCAGAGAACGCATCGCGACCCTGTCCATGGTGCCGACGGTCTTCCACGACCTGCTGACCCATCCGCACGTGCGGCCGCAGGACCTGGCGTCGGTGACCAAGCCCCGCAGCGGCGGCAGCTACCCGCCGGAGAAGCTGCGCACCCTGTTCGAGGAGCGGTTCGGCATCCGCATCACGTCCAGCTTCGGCCTGACCGAGGCGCCCACAATCGTAAGCCGCGAAGAGCCCGAGGACCCATACGTGGAGGGCTGTCTCGGGCAGGCTCTCCCCCAGGTCCAGCTCCTCATCCGCGATGACAGCGATGCCGACGTCGCACCGGGGTCAGTGGGCGAGATCTGCGTGGGCCCCGCGACCGACGGTCCGTGGGCCGGTGTGTACACGCCGATGCTCGGCTACTGGGGTCTGCAGGAGGAGACCGAGCGAGCGCTGCGTGGCGGTGTCCTGCACACCGGCGACGTTGGCCGCCTCGACGAAAACGGTCGGCTCTTCCTGGTCGACCGCAAGAGCTCGCTCATCATCCGTGGTGGCTCCAACATCTATCCGGCCGAGGTCGAGCGGGTGCTGCAGCGCCATCCGTCCGTCGCCGACTGCGCAGTCGTGCCCAGACCCGATGAGCGGCTGGGCGAGACGACCGTCGCGTTCATCGAGCTCAAGGCCGGCGCGCTCGCCGACCCCGACGCGCTGCTCGCCCAGTGCCGGAGCCACCTAGCGCGGTACAAGGTGCCCGACGAGATCCGGTTCATCGATGCCCTGCCGCGCGGCGCACTCGGCAAGATCGCGCGCAGCCGCCTCGAGCAGGCGGCGGCGGGTCGATGAACGCCCAGGACGACGCGGGCTGGACACCCGCCTCGGCGGCACCTACCGCCGATCTGTGGGCGCTCATCGAATGGCGCAGTTCGCGGACCCCCGACGCGACGTTCCTCTCGACGGCTGACGGGCGGTCCTTGACGTTCCAGGCCTATCGAAACGCCTGCCGGCGGGCGGCGGCCGGCCTCGCAGCCGGCGGCGTCGGCCCCGGATCGGTCGTGGCGTGGCAACTGCCGACCGAGCTCGACGCGACTGTCCTGATCGGAGCGGGCACCTGGTTACGTACGGTTCAGGTGCCGCTGCTGACGTCCTACCGCCAGCGCGAACTCGCGGGCGTCGTGCGGCAGACCCGACCCGACGTGCTGGTCGTGCCGCGCACCTGGCGCGGGAACGATCACGCCGCACTCGCAAGCCAGGCACAGCTGGTCGAGCCCGCGATGGGCGTGGTGGTTGTGGACGGCAAGCTCCCTGATGCGGATCCGGCCGGCCGCGACCGGCCGCCGCCGCCGAGCACCGACGGCCCCCACACGCAGTGGGGCTTCTATACATCCGGG
>JAVHVL010000076.1:0-11399 GCA_032160565.1 Pseudonocardiales bacterium
ACGGTTTCCGGCGTTCGGTTGGATGCGCCCGTCGACGACTTCCTCCCGGGTCAATGGCGGGCGCCGTGAGGGGCCATCCTGCGTGGCTGGAACTGCTGAAACGTGATCATGGCCGTATGCGGGCTAAACCATGCCTGCGTGTTGCCATAGTGGACAGAGGTCCCGACTTCGCGGGAACTTGGCCTCTGCTCGTCCTGGCAAAGCGGGGCGATCATCGACCCGACAGGAGTATCGGACCAGCGCTGATTCGAGCCAGCCTGGGGTGGGGGCCGCACAGTCGCGGCGTCCACCGAACGTCCGGAGGCGTCCACCGAACGTCCGGAAGACCGCAGGCTGGGTAGGACGCTGATGATGGACGAGCACGACGATCTGACGACCAGCGTTCTCGAGCTGGCCAGTCTCGTCGCTGACCATGCGACCTTGGAAGCGACGCTGTCTCGAATCGTCGGCTTCGCCACGCAGCTCGTCCACGCGGCCGATGGCGGTGTGCTCACCCTGCTCGACGGCGGTCCCGGCGTGACCGTATCGACCGACGCCCTCGTCGCCGCCGCGGAGATGGCGCGGCTGGAGGCCGGGGAAGGACCCTCCGTGACGGTCGTCGCCGCGCAGCGGGTCGTGACGTCCGGCTCTCTCGGCACGGACCAGGCCTGGCCGAAGTTCGGCGGCCGCGCGGCGCGGCTGGGCATCCACAGCGCGCTGTCGGTGCCACTGACGTTGAACGAGTCGCTGCTCGGCGTCATGACGCTGTACGCGCGGGCACGCCACGCTTTCGGACCAGGCGATGCACTCGTGGCGCAGGAGTATGCCCGGCCGGCGGCGGCGGTGGCCCGCAACGCACACGTGCTCGCCCGCAGCGAGGTCCAGATCAAGCAGCTGAACGAGGCGTTGCGCATCCGCCCGTTGATCGACCAGGCCATCGGCATCATCCGGCTCCGGACCGGTAAGTCCGCGGCTGAGGCGTTTCAGCGGCTGTGCGAGATCAGCAACGCCGAGCACACCAAGGTTTCAGATGTCGCGCGCGATATCGTCGAGGAGGCCGTCCGTTCGGCGAATGCGCGTCGGCGGACGAGCTGATTGGCCTGAATTCGTCACAGTTAGGGATGGCAACGGTTAACCCTGCGTGACGGGTAGTTGCACCAAAACTTACTTTCTTGGAAACTTCCTGGTGGGGCGGGAACGTGCCCCTAGGGACGTTGCCTGGCTTAGCCCGGCAACGTTCCGGCAAAGGCGTCCGGATGCTGGCAGACACAGAGTGCCTGCGTATGCCAGCTCAGCACCGCAACAGCGGTTGGCTCCCGGAATTGGTCGTGCGCGATGGGGGAAGCGCTCGAAGTCGTCGTCGCGGATCAGCACACAATCTTCGTGGAAGCGCTCTCTGCGGCTCTGGCACGTGCCGGGCACCGCATTGTCGCCACCACGGTCAGCCGGTACGGGATGGTCGACAGCGTCGGCCGCCTGCAGCCACACGTCTGCGTCACGGGTAACAACTTTCCGGACGGATCCGCCGTCGAGGTGATCGCCCAGCTGGCGACGCTCAGCCCGGGGACCAAGGTCGTCGTGCTGACGTCCGACGGCAACGCGGAGACCCTGAGTCAGGCACTCAACGCCGGCGCCGCCGGATACGTGCACAAGTCGCGCAGCCTCGCCGTCCTTGTCGACGTGCTGCAGCGCATCGGCACCGACGAGATCGTCGTCGAGGGATCCTTCATCCGGCCGCGGGCGAGCGACCGGCACGCACCGCCGCAGCTGCTGCGGTTGGCGACGTACCTGACGCACCGCGAAGTCGAGTGCCTCACCCTCCTGGCCGAGGGGCTCGACACGGCGACCATGGCTCGACGGCTCGGCGTCTCGCGCACGACGGTGCGCAGCCATGTGCAGTCGGTACTGACCAAGCTCGGTGTCCATTCGCGGCTCGAGGCCGCGTCATTGGCAATCCGCTTCGGCCTGCTCGACCAGCCGGAGCCCGGACGGGGAGGCACCATCGCAGCGCGCCACTGACGGCCTTCTCATCCTCTTGTAGGAGACGGCCTCATCCATCGGGTGGAAGCGCGCCCAGCCCGTTTCGTTCACGTCACGTTCACGTCGCGGCGGTCCGGCCGTCATGCGCGGGCGGCTCGCCGCTGGCCGCGATCGACCGCCCGAACCCAGCAGATAGCGGCATTTGTACCTCTCCGGCCGGCGTATCCGGCCGGCTGACGGCCGCGTGCCGATCCCGTGCCCGATCAGCGGAGGTATGAGGTCCGCCTCGTACATACGCAGCACCGGAACTCATCAGTACAGACGATTCGCCGCAGCCGTCTGCCCCCTAACGTCCGCCCAATCGAAAGTGCGCGCGGCTGGGGGAGCGGCGAATGCGAATCTCGAATCTGTCCGCGAAAACGGGCGCCCACCGAAAGGCGGGCCGCCCGATGATGCCCTTGCTCGCCCCGTCTCTCCTCGAGGTGCCGCGCCCTCGAGACCATGACGCCCGGACCTCCGAACGTGGGCTGGGGCTGCCCAAGGGCGGGCTCGGGCCCCCGCCGGCCGCCCAAGGTTGCGGCTCCGCACGGCTGTCGGTTCGGCGCCGGTTCGACCCGGCGACCGAGGATGGCACCGGAGGTTCGGGCCCTTCGTCCCCGTACCGCAGGCATCTTGCCCCACAATGCGGGCCGCCCGGTATGGAGGCGCCGAGGAAGCCGGGAGTGCGGTTTGGGCGTGGGGTCACGCCGCGCTCCCGGTGGGCTCGGGCGGACATCCAGGATCGGCTCACGTTCGCCACCTCGGGGAGGGATCCGCCTGGACGCGCGGCAAGGCGGTTCCGTGGGAACGGGGCGCGGTGGCACACTCGAAGGGTGCCTTCGACGATTCGAACCACGTGCGTCGCATGCGGCACGGTGGAGCTGCCCGTCACGGACGGGCAGCTGGTGCTGAGCCTGCACCGCGACGACGCGCGCAACATCGTCGAGTTCACCTGTCCGAGGTGCGGACTGGCAGGCAGCCAGCGCGTCGACGAACGGGGGACGAGATTGCTCGCCGCGGCGGGCATCGAGGTGGTCGCGCCACCGCCGGCAACGGCGCCTGTGACAGACGCCGGGTCCGGCGAGGTGGAAGCCATCGGCGGCTGACAGGCCGCCGCGTCACCCTCGCCGACAGCGGACCACCGCCTCCGTAGCCACATCACCGTCACGCCAGGCAGCACGACGGGGCAGCCGGGCGTCCGCATATCTTCGGCTCGAACGCCAGGTCTTTCGAGCCGGGGGCCACACCCGCATAGCGCCGGTAGCGCGGCGCACCACCCGAGCTGACCAAGTAACAGCTGACCCGCGAGGGCCAGTTGGTCAGCCGAGTTGTGCCCATCAACAAATGCACGTCGCAGTCGTGGCCGCACTCGTGTGGTCGTCGCATCGATTTGGGGGTCGAATGCGAATGAATGAGCAGCCCGTCGATACCGTCATGACCGTCGTCATACCGACGCGCAACGAGGCCGGCAACATCGCGCCATTGGTGCGGCGCCTGGACGAGTGCCTCGGCGAGAGCCCCGCCGAGATCCTGTTCGTCGACGACAGCGATGACGACACGCCTGAGCGGATCACCGAGGTGGCCCGCGCGTCAGTACGGACCGTGCGGCTCCTGCACCGGCCTTCGGGGCAGCGGTGTGGCGGGCTCGGATCGGCAGTGCTCAGCGGGTTGCGCGCCTCGCGCTCGACGTGGGCCGTCGTCATGGACGGCGATCTGCAGCATCCACCTGAGCTCGTCCCCACCCTTGTCCGGACCGGGGAGAGCGCGGCCGCGGATCTCGTCGTCGCCAGCCGCTACACCGGAGCGGGAGAGGCGAAGGGGTTGGACTCGGCGGTGCGGGTCCTGGTGTCGAGCGGCACGACCCGGTTGGCCAAGGCGACCTTCCCGCGCAGGCTGAGCGGCTGCAGCGACCCGATGAGTGGCTTCTTCGCGGTGCGCCTGTCGAGCCTGGAGCTGGACCGGTTGCGCCCGAACGGTTTCAAGATCCTGCTGGAGATCCTCGCCCGCTCCCCGCGGCTGAAGATCGCCGAGGCGCCGTTCACATTCGCCGAGCGGCACAGCGGGGAGAGCAAGGCCTCGTGGCGCGAGGGCATGCTCTTCGCGCGGCGGCTGTGCAGCCTGCGCATCGCGACCGTCTTCGGGGGGCGGGGCGGGCTGGAAGCAGGCGCGCGGCGGGGCGGGCTCGCAGCACGAGTGGGGGGTTTCGCCGGGGTCGGGCTGAGCGGCGTGGCGGTGAATTCGGTGGCGCTGTGGGCGCTCGTCGAGATGTTCCACGCCCCGCTGCTGCTCGCCGCAGCAATCGCCACCCAGGCCTCGACCGCGTGGAACTTCCTGCTCACCGACCAGTTCGTCTTCGCCGGCCCCAAGGCCCGCCGGCCGTGGCCGAGGTTCGCCGGCTTCGCCGTGCTCAACAACGCACTGCTGCTGGGGCGACTGCCGCTACTCGCGTGGCTCGTGCACAGCGCCGGGATGGGCTACGTGCTTGCCAATGTCGTCACGCTGATCGCCGCCTTCACGGCTCGCTTCATTCTGTCCGACCGCTATCTGTTCGCACCGGGGGAGATCATGACCAGTACCGCACGCAGCATGCCGGAATTCGCGTCACCCGAGGACGGTGCTGCGGCGACTGCGCCCCGTGGCATAGATGTGGCCCGGTCAGGTCCGGTCGATGTCGTCATCGACCTGCGCGAGATCGGCTGCCCGCCGGTTCGCCAATTGAGCGAGGCATTGCCTTGGCGCTACGACATCCATGGCATCGTCACGATCGCCTCGGTAGTACGGCTGCGGGAGCTCGACTACTTCAGCACCGAGGCAGGTGCGCCCTGCGACATCGAGATACATCGCGGTGAGTTGACGTCCGCGCACACCCGCGGCAGGGCTCGCGTGACCCAGTACGCCGCGCTGCCCGCCGTCTCGTACGAGGAGCACCTGGGCAGGCACGGCTCGGACTTCTTCCTCGACATGACCGACAACATCCAGGTGTTCGTCGGGCCGATGCTGGTTCGCTCGCCGCACGTGCTCTACACCAACGTCGTCGAGGCGCTGCTGCGGTTCGTGCTCGTCTCGCGCGGTTACATGCTGCTGCACTCCGCGTGCCTGGAACTCGGTGGCCGGGGAGTTCTCATGTCCGCGCTCACCGACACCGGCAAGACCGGAACCGTGCTGCGGCTGCTGCGCGAGAACGTGAGCAAGTTCCTGTCCGACGACATGACGATCATTGATCCGTTCGGCACGGCGTTCTGCTACCCGAAGCCGCTGACGATCAGTCAGCACACGCTGCGCGCGGTGAACGCCGGCGACCTGACCCCCAAGGAGTGGCGGCGGCTGCGGTTGCAGAGCCGGCTGCACTCCAAGGAGGGGCGCGGCATCGGCACGCGGCTCGGCGAGATGAACCTGCCGATCATGAGCCTCAACGCCGCAACGCAGTACGTCGTCCCGCCGCCCAAGTACGTCGTCGAACGACTCGTGCCGTGCGAGTGGACGACATCGGTGCGGATCGAGGATCTCTTCATCATCGAGCGGAACACGTTCCGGCTCAGCGACATCGATCGTGATGCGCTGCTCGACGAGCTCATCGCCAACACCGACGACGCGTACGGCTTCCCGCCGTTCCGGTACTTCGCGCCCGCCCTCGTCGTCGGGGCGACGGCGTACGAGGAGCTGCGCGCGCAGGAGCGGAAGATCCTGGACAGCGCGCTGCGCGGGATCCGCGCCCGTCGGCTCGCGACCCCGGACTTCTCCTGGGCCGACCACATCCCGCACCTGACCCAGGAGCGGATCGGCACGCTGAAGGAGGCGGCGGCGTTCGCGCTCAGGCCGGTGCCGCAGCCGGTGACGCCTACGTCGTCGACATAATGTCATGCGACAACCGACTGCACTTCGTGCGCCGAACCGTGCCCGGCGCGGCCTGGTGCTGCTCGCGGCATCGATCGTGGTTCTGGCCGTCGTTGCCCAATCCGCGCAGGCCGCCAAGCCGCCGCCGGATACGACGATCACGAGCGGACCCGCGTCGCTGAGCAACACGCCCACCGCGACGTTCACGTTCACGGCCAACGGCCAGGGGCCGACGTTCGCCTGCCGCCTCGACGGCGCGGCCGCGGCCGCGTGCACGAGCCCGAAGAGCTACCCAGGGCTGGCCGCGGGGAGCCATTCGTTCAGCGTCGTCGCGAGCGCCGGCGGGCTCACCGATCCGTCGCCTGCCGTGGCGAACTGGACGATTGACCTGACACGGCCGACCGCACCGAGCAGCCTCGTCGCGAGCGCGCCGACGCCGACCTCCGTCGCGCTCTCGTGGCAGGCCGGCACCGACAACATCGGCGTGACCGGCAACCAGATCCTGCGCAACGGCGTATTGCTCGCGAACGTCGGCGCGGTCACGTCCTACACCGACAGCACGGTTACAGCCGCAAAGACGTACACCTACGTGGTGCGCGCGGTCGACGGCGCGGCGAACGTCTCGCCGGACGCTTCCGTCACGGTCACGACGCCGGCGCTGCCCCCCGCGCCCGACACGGTCATCGACACTGCGCCGGCGGCACTGTCGAACTCGACCGGTGCCACGTTCACCTTCCACTCGACGATCACCGGCTCGACGTTCACGTGCACGCTCGACGCGAGCTCGCCGGCGACCTGTACGAGCCCCAGGACCTACACCGGACTGAGCCAGGGCAGCCACACGTTGCGCGTCGCGGCGAGCGCATCCGGCGTCACGGACGCGACGCCCGCGCAGGCCAGCTGGACGGTCGACACCCTGCCACCGTCGGTACCGGCGAACCTCGCCGCGACCACCCCCACGGCGACGTCGGTCGCTATCACCTGGACGGCAAGCACCGATGCCACCGGGGTCACCGGGTACGACGTCTTCCGCAACGGCACGCTGCTCGCGTCGCCGGGCGCCGTGACGTCCTACACCGACACCGGCGTCACGACCGGCACGACCTACAACTACGCCGTGCGCGCCCGCGACGGACTGGGCAACGTCTCGGCGCTGTCTCCCGCTGTGTCGGTGAAACCGATGGCTGCTTACGACCCGCACCTGACGCGGGCTCCGTACCTCACCGACCTCGTCGGGATGCACGTAGCGATCAACTACGCCACCGACCAGACCGCGACGACCGGCGGCATCAAGTACGGCGCGGTCGACGGCTCCGGCAACTGCACGCCGAGCACCACGGTGACCTCGAACCGCATCACGGTTCAGGTCGGCACCGTCTCCGAATACCAGTGGACGGCGCAGGTGACCCTGCCGGCCAGCGGCACGTACTGCTACCGCGTCTTCCTCGGCGCCACCGACCTGCTGGGCGGCAACACCGCACCGCGGTTCACCACGCAGGTCCCGTTCGGCTCGACATCGTCGTTCAGCTTCGACGTGTTCGGTGACTGGGGACAGGTCGACGCCAGCGGCAATAACGCCGGCCAGGCCAACCTCATGGCGCAGATCGCCGCGAGCGGCGCGCGCTTCGCGGTGTCGGTCGGCGACAACGGGTACCCGAACGGCAGCCAGATCAACTACGGCGACCTGCAGCAGACCGGCGCGGACACCAGCGCGATCTTCGGGCCGAAGTTCTGGACCGTCCCCGGGGCGAGCGTCCCGTTCTTCTCCGCCGTGGGCAACCACGGCCTCGCGGGCGTCACGCACACCGACATCACCACGTGGACCCAGGCGACCGCCGTGTCCACGTCAGGCGGGCGTTACCAGAACGACGTGTACTGCTGCGTCAACGGCAGCACCTCATCGAACTACGGCAGCGAGTGGTACGCGTTCAGCGCCGGCAACGCCCGGTTCTACGTCCTCGACTCCGCATGGGGAGACACCAACGGCGGCACGGCCACTCCGTACGCGAACGACGCCCTGGCGCACTTCGCCCCCGGCACCCCGCAATACACCTGGCTGCTCAACGACCTGCAGGCCAATCCGACCCAGCTCAAGTTCGCCTTCTCGCACTACCCGTTCTACTCCGACAACAACACGCAGCCGTCGGACACCTACCTGCAGGGGCCGGCGAACCTCGAGGGGCTGCTCGGCTCGCACGGCGTGCAGCTGGTCTTCAACGGGCACGCGCACATCTACCAGCGCAACACGGCCAGCGCAGCCGGGATGCCGATCACCTACGTCACGGGCGGCGGCGGCGCGACGCTAGAACCGATGGGCACGTGCAGCGCGATCGACGCGTACGCGATCGGCTGGTCGCCGACCAACCAGCGCGGCTCGTCCTGCGGCAGCGCGGCGGCTCCGGCTTCGGACGCCAACGTCTACCACTTCCTCAAGGTGACCGTGTCAGGCACCTCCGTGACGGTCACTCCGACGGACTCGCTCGGCAACACGTTCGACGTGCGCACCTACACGTTCAAGGTGCCGCCGGACACCTATATCGACACCGCGCCCGCGGCCGGCACGGCCAGCACGTCGGCAACCTTCACGTTCCACGCGAGCGGGACGCCGGCGAGCTTCAGCTGCCGGCTCGACGGTGGGGCGGCAGCGGCCTGCACGAGCCCGCGCACCTATACCGGGCTTGCGCAGCGAGCGCACACCTTCACGGTCACCGCGACCGTCGGCAAGCAGGTCGATCCCACGCCGGCGCAGGCGACCTGGACCGTCGACAGCACGCGACCGACGGCGCCCACCGCGCTGACCGCGACGTCGCCGAATCCGTTCGAAGTGGATCTCGGGTGGAGCGGCGCGACGGACAACACCGGGGTGACCGGATACCGGATCTACCGCGACGGGTCGCCCTACCAAACGGTCGCGGCGGTGACGAGCTTCAGCGACGCCGTGCTCGGCTCGTCGACACACCAGTACGCCGTGAGCGCGCTCGACATCGCGGGCAACGAGTCGCCGCAGACCGCTCCGCGCACGGTCACCACCGCGCCCCCACCGCCACCCGTGTTCGCCGACGGATTCGAATCCGGAAACCTGTCGAGCTGGACCTCCAGCGCCGGCCTGGCGATCCAGACCGCGACGGTCAAGAGCGGCACATACGCCGCTGAGGCCAACACGACGAACGGCAACACGTTCGCGAAGAAGACGCTGCCGTCGACCTATCCGGACGCCTACGCCCGCGTCCTGGTCGACGTCATCTCATCGCCGAGCCAGATCAACCTGCTGCGCCTGCGCGACGCCACGGATGCGTCGCTGGCCTACGTCTACGTCGACAACACCGGCCGTCTCGGCATCCACAACGACGCGCTCGGCACGAATACGCCGAGCAGCCTGCTACTCACGCCGGGCTGGCACGCGATCGAACTGCATCTGAAGGCCGACAGCACCGCCGGCACGGCAACCGGCACGCTGCAGGTCTGGGTCGACAACACGCTCGTACCGGACCTGTCGAGCACCTCGGTCGACATCGGCGCCGCACCGGTGGGCAAGGTGCAGATCGGCGAGACGCAGCTGGCCCGTACGTACGACGTCGTGTTCGACGACGTCGCGTTCGGCACGAGCCGGCTCGGCCCGCAGAGCGACGGCACGCCACCCAGCACGCCGACCGGCCTGGCCGCGTCGACACGGTCCGCGTTCGAGGTGGACCTGAGCTGGGCGGCCTCGACCGACAACGTCGGCGTTGCCGGCTACGACATCTTCCGCGACGGCAGCCTGCTGGCCAGCGTGGGGACGCTGACGAGCTATGCCGACACCTCCGTGCTGGCCTCGACGTCCTACCAGTACGCGGTGCGTGCGGTGGACGCCTCGGGCAACGCCTCGCCGCTGAGTGCTGTGGTCCCCGCTTCGACGCCGGCCGCGAATACACCGATCTTCGCCGACGGTTTCGAGACGGGTGACCTGTCGGCGTGGACGACCGAAGCAGGTCTCATCGCACAGGGCACCGACGTGCGCTCCGGCGTCTTCGGTGCCGAAGGCGACACGACAGCCGGCGCCACGTACGCGAAGAAGACGCTGCCCGGGACGTACACCGATGCGTACGCGCGGGTGGGTTTCCTGGTGAAGAGCCAGGGCGCGCAGCTGACGTTGCTGCGCCTTCGCGACACACCGACCGGCAACGGCGGCTACCTCTACCTGACCTCGGCGGGGAAGCTCGCGTTCCGCAGCGACGCTCTGACCACCGGCTCGGTCAGCACGGTGGCACCGGGGCCTGGATGGCATGCGCTCGAACTGCACCTGAACGTCAATGGCACCAACAGCTCCGTGCAGGTGTGGCTGGACGGTGTCGCGGTGAGCGATCTGACCTTCCCGGCGATCGACCTCGGGACGGCGCCGATGGGCGTGCTGCAGATCGGCGAGGCCGCCGCCACCGGAAGCTGGGACATCGTCTTCGACGACGCCGCGTTCGGCACCAGCCGCCTGGGGCCGACGGGCGACACCGTCGCGCCGAGCACGCCGAGTGCCTTCACCGCAGTGGCGGCGTCGGCGTTCGAGGCGGATCTCGCCTGGGGCGCGTCCACGGACGACGGCGGGGTGGTCGGTTACGAGGTGTTCCGCGACGGTGCCCTGCTGGTCAGCCTCGGGGCGACCGCGACCGGCTATGCCGACACCACGGTGCTGGCCGGCAGCTCGCACGACTACGCGGTGCGCGCCCGCGACGCGTCAGGGAACCGCTCGCCGCTGACGGGGACCGTCACGGTCGTCACCCCGGCTGCTGACCCGGCGGTGTTCGCTGACGGGTTCGAGAGCGGCAACCTCTCGGCGTGGACGTCCAGCGGCGGGCTGGTCGTGCAGGGCACGGACGTGCACTCCGGCAGCGTGGCCGCTGAGGGCAACACGAGTGTCGGTGCCACGTACGCGAAGAAGACACTGCCGTCGACCTATGACGACGGCTACGCGCGGGTGGCGTTCCTGGTGAAGAGCCAGACGTCGCAGCTCAATCTGTTGCGACTGCGCACCGCGGACGGCACGTCCATCGGGTTCGTCTATCTGGACACGTCACACCGGCTCGGCTTCCGCAACGACGTGACCGCCGCGAACACGATCAGCACCACGGTCCCGGGTGCCGGCTGGCACGTGGTCGAGTTGCATCTGAGCGTCACCGCCGGTCGGGTGGATGTCTGGCTCGACGGCACCGCGGTGCCCGCGCTCGGGAGCTCCGGAGTGAGTCTCGGCGGTGCGGCGCTGGGTGGCATGCAGATCGGGGAGACCACGACCGCACGCACCTACGACGTGGTCTTCGACGACGCCGGGTTCGGCACGACCCGCCTCGGGATCTCATGACCTCGGATCTGCGGGCGCGCCACGACGCGGGGCGGGCGCGGGAGCGCGCCGCCTCCCTGGCGCCGGTCGCTCTCTGGACGGCGGTGGTCGGACGCTCGCGGCGACACGTCTCGGTGGATTCCGCGCTGCTGGCGGTGGCACTCGGCGTCGCGGCCGCGCTGCGGATGGTCAACCTCGGCAGCGTCGGTCTCAACAGCGACGAGGCCGTCTATGCCGCGCAGGCCGCGTCGATGTCGGGCAA
>JAVHVL010000138.1:0-3447 GCA_032160565.1 Pseudonocardiales bacterium
AGAACCGGCTGGCTTTCCCAGCTGACCTACGCCGAGGCCAATCCATCTTCGCGCCAAGTTTCGACAGCACCACGGGCAGCAAGGTCAGCGCGACCAGCGTTGCCGTCGATGGGATGAACAGACCGCAGATGCCGATGCCACGCACCACGGAGTTCGGGACGACGATCAGCGCGAACAGCCCGAGGGACGCGACGAGACCGCTGAACCACACCGAGTGCCCGGCCCGCTTCATGGCCTCCCGGACTGCCTCGTCGTTCGGACGCCCGGCCGCCCGCTCCTCCCGCCAGCGAGTCACGACCAGCAGCGAATAGTCGATCGACAGCCCCAACCCCAACAGCGCCACGATGTACTGCACCGCCGGATTGAGCGGCGACGAGGACGGCATCAGGTACGTCAGGCCGTAGATCAAGAGCTGCATCGTCAACACGGACACCAGCGCCATGATCAGCGGCAGGAAGGCCAGCAACGACCCGAACACCCACGCCAGCACTACGAGGGCACCCAGCGCGCCGACGAGCAGCTCGGCGAGCACGCTCGAGTGGCCCGTCACGGTGTTGCCGGCTGCCAGCACCTTGAGGCTGGTGCCGTGTACCGCGAGGCCAGGCGCCGCCGCCTTCGCCGCGTGGGCGATCGTGTCGACCGCGGCGGTGTCCATGTCGGAACCCTGGCGCGGCGGGTAGGCCAGCACGATCGTGCTCGTGCCGCCCGTGCCGACCAGCGTCTGGCTGCCCGTGGAGGCATACGAGACCACGGGTACCGTCGGCGCCGCTTTCGCGATCTGCGCGTCCACCGCGTTCAGCTCCGCCGCCACACCGGCCGACCGCACCGTCTCGCCGGCCGGCAGATTCAGCACCACCACGCCCGGATCGGAGGTCGCACCGCCGTACTGCTTGGCGATCTGCTGATCGGCCGTGTAGGCGGCGCTGTGCAGGTGATTGCCGCTCTTCAACCGGCTCGACAGCGATGGTGCCAGCACGATGCCGACAATCGTGATCGCCAACCACAACAACCCGATCGTCAACCGATGCCGGGTCACCCATTTGCTGAGTGCGTCCATAACGTCCTCCAGAGAGCTCGTTGCGAGGTAGGTCTCGCGCAAGGTCACGCCGGACGCTAGGTCGAGCTACCTTTCCGGACGCTTGCACCACAGCTGCCGCCCTCGCAGGCGTCACGTCTACTCACGTCGGGAACGGCATGGTTACAGGAGCGCAACAAGCCGTTGACATCCAGCCCCGTCGATGGTGAGGTTTGCCATAGCAAATTTATCACTGACCGATCGGAGCGCTCATGACATCGTCGTCGGTGCGGCAACTTTCGGCGGGCCCGACGTTGGCGGACCAGTCCTATGAGGAGCTCCGGCGGCGGATCATCGACGGCACGTACGCGCCCGGGCAGCAGCTCACCGAGCGGGCATTGGCCAAGGATCTAGGCGTGAGCCCTACTCCGGTGCGTGAGGCCATCCGCCGGCTGGAGCACGAGCGGCTCCTGTCACGTACGACTCGGCTGCGGGTTGCCGCACCGACGCCGGACGAGATCAGGCAGCTCCGGCACGTCGAGGCGGTACTGCGCGGTGCGGCGGCCCGATTCGCCGCGATGAACGCGACGGATCGTCAGCTCGAAGAGATCGCGAAAACGCACGCGAAGTCTCGGCGCGTTCCTCGCCGCGGCCGACCGGTCGCCGACGTCGCCCGGGATGTCCTGACCCTCACCCGGCGCTTCCACGCCCTTGTCGACGAGGCCGCCGGAATCCCCACGTTGACCGACATGATCGCCACCGCCGGGGCGTTCGACTGGACCGTGCGGCTACGGGCGGCCACGACCCTCGGCAGGCACTACCCGGAGCGCGAGGGATTGACCGAGCACCAGGGCATCGTCGACGCGCTGCGGTCCCGTGATGCCGATCGTGCCGAGGAGCTCATGCGCGCGCACACCCTCCGCACCGGTGAGCAGTTCCTGGCGCAGGCCGAAGTCCAGAGCCGATCTTGAACTGGCGCGCCGCGAACGCGGTGAACGCCGCTTCCAATTGCTATAGCAAATCTGCTATCGCCGAAAGGATGACAGGAATGACAGTGAAGTCACGAGGGGCCGCCCGCCCGACCTGGCGATGGTTGTCGGCCGTCGCCGCCGCGGGCGCATGCACTGCGCTGAGCGCGTGCGCGTCCACCGGATCCCCGAGCAAGGCAGCGTCGTCCCCGCCCTCCGGCCCAGCCGCGACAAGCAGCCTGGTCGCACAAGCCAAGTCGGAGAAGGGCTTGGTGATCTACGGCAACGCCCCGACGGACTATCTGAAGCCCGTCATCGCGGCCTTCGAGAAGGCGTACCCGGGGATCAAGGCAGCCGAGACGGACCTGACGGACAATCAGGTCTTCTCCAAGTACGAGGCCGAGGCCGCACAGGGCGCCAGGACGGCGGATCTCCTCATGGCCAGCGCACCCGCGTCGTGGGTGCAGGCCGTGCAGAACGGCGTGACGAAGACCGTGACTCCGCAGGGGCTGGCGAGCTTCCCCTCGGATACCGATCAGGGCCATGGCGTGTACGTGATGTCGCCGGAGCCGATTCTGACGACCTACAACCCCAAGCTGCTGAAGCCCAGCGAGGTGCCGACCACCTATGCCCAGCTGGCCGCGGCAGCGAAGGCGAATCCGTCGAAGTACAAGTTCGCTTCGTACCCGGTCGACAACCCGCTCGCGTACGCCGCCTATTACGGTCTGATCCACATCCTGGGGCCGGACAAGGTGTGGCAGGACGTCGACGCGCTCGCGCCCACGACCAAGACATTCAGTGAAGGGCTCGACGCGCTGCAGACCATGATCCAGGGCGGCGTCTCGATGGGGTACTTCACCTCCGGGCTGGCCCAGGGCGTCATACCGCACTACAAGGGGCTCGCGGCCTACGGCTTCATGACCGATGCGACGCCACTCATCCCCCGCGCGATCGCGGTTTCGGCCAAGGCAACGAGCCCCGCGTCTGCGCAGCTCTTCCTGGATTTCCTGTTCAGCAAGCCGGGGCAGGACGCCCTCTGCGCCGGCGGCTTCGAGGCGTCGATGAACGACTACACGCCGCCGGGGTGCACCGCGTCACTGGCCTATCTCAAGACGAAGGTACCGGCCGCGTCCATCTACACCGTGCCGATCAACCAGGCGGTGCTCGACGCCCAGCCCGGCATCACCACGAAGTGGAATCAGGCATTCCACCGCTGACCCGGCTGCCCGATACCGAGCGCCGCACGGCAGCGGAGGAAACCCGCATCATGACCGCCATCGACGTGGCACTCGCCGGCGAACGCACTCGGACAGCGGCGCGGCGTCCGCTCCTGCCCGCGTCGGCGTACCAGGGGCTCGTCTGGGCCGGAGTGCTGGTCGTGGTGGTAGGGCCGCTGATTCCTCTGGTGTACGCATCCTTCCGCAGCAAGCCGTACTACCTGCCGGGCGGCGTGTTCACGGTGCA
>JAVHVL010000189.1:0-5504 GCA_032160565.1 Pseudonocardiales bacterium
GCCCGCCTGCGCGCGCTGGTGCACGAGGTCGACACGTCCATCGCCGAGGGTGTGTACGCGATGTTCCCGGGGCCGCAGTACGAGACGCCGGCGGAGGTGCGGATGGCCGGAATCCTCGGCGCCGACCTGGTCGGGATGTCGACCGTGCTCGAGGCGATCGCGGCGCGCGCCGAGGGGTGCGAGGTGTTGGGGCTGTCCCTCGTGACCAACCTGGCGGCCGGGCTGGGTGATCCGCTGAACCACGAAGAGGTGCTGGCTGCGGGCAAGGCAGCCGCGACCCGGATGGGCGCCCTGCTCGGGCAGGTCATTCCGAAGCTATGACCGTCCTGATCACCGGCTCCGCCGGGCGGATCGGCTCGGCGCTCATGCACCGGCTGCCCGCTCTTGGCTGGCCGGTGCGGGGGTTCGACCGCGCCCCCACGGACGGCGGCAGCGTCGGCGACGTGACATCGCCCGCCGACCTCGACGCGGCGCTGGACGGGGCCAGTGCCGTCGTGCACCTGGCCGGCCAGCCGACCGAGGCACCGTGGCCGGTGGTGCGCGAAGCCAACATCGAGGGCACCTTCCAGGTCTTCGAGGCGGCGCGCCGGCACGGGGTGGAGCGGGTCGTGTACGCCTCGTCCAACCACGCCACGGGGTTCACGCCGGTCACGCCGCGGCTGCGGACGGACGCCCCAGCGCGGCCGGACACCCTCTACGGCGTGAGCAAGGTGTTCGGTGAGGCCCTCGGCCGCTATTACGCTGACCGGTACGGCCTGCGCGTGGCGTGCCTGCGGATCGGGACCTTCGCGCCCACGCCACCGGACGTCCGGGCCCTGTCGACGTGGCTCTCGCCAGGCGACTGCGCGCGCCTCGTCGACGCCTGCCTGCGCGCGCCGGACCTGAGCTACGCCGTCGTGTGGGGCATCTCCGCGAACCGGCGCCGCACCTGGACGCTCGACGAGGCGCAGGCGCTGGGCTACGAGCCGCGCGACAACGCCGAGGCCTATGCCGACCAGGTGCCCACCGGCGAGCAGTTCCCGTCCGACGCGTTCGTCGGCGGCGGCTTCACCTCACCCGGGTTCGGGATCGACGAGGTCGCGGCGCGCTATGTCGCCGACACAGGCCGACACAGCGGGAGCCCGGTGAAGGGAGCCCCGTGAAGCGAGCCTCATGAAGGGAGCCCCGTGACTCGACCGGGCCATCGCAGGCTGGCCGAGGCGTGGCTCGCCGACGAGGTCGACCCGGCCGCGGCGGACGAGTTGCGCGCGCTGCTGGCCGACGGTTCCGACGGTGCCACGGCTGAACTGGCCGACCGGTTCCGCGGGCCGCTGACGTTCGGCACCGCCGGCCTGCGCGGCCCGCTGCGCGCCGGCCCCAACGGAATGAATCGAGCGGTGGTGCGCCGGGCCGCTGCCGGTGTCGCGGCGTGGCTGACCGGCCAGGGGCGCCGCGGCGAGCCGGTCGTCATCGGCTACGACGGGCGGCACGGCTCGTCGGACTTCGCGCGCGACTCCGCGGGGATCTTCGCGGCCGCCGGGTTCGACGCCCGCCTGCTGCCCCGGCTGTTGCCCACGCCGGTGCTCGCCTTCGCGGTTCAGCACCTCGGTGCCGCGGCCGGAGTGATGGTCACCGCATCGCACAACCCTCCGCAGGACAACGGCTACAAGGTGTACGCCGCCGACGGCGCGCAGATCGCCCCGCCGATGGACGCCGAGATCGAGGCGGCGATCCGCGCCGTCGGCCCGACCCGGCAGATACCCCTCGCGCCGGGCGTCACCGTGCTGGACGAGTCGATCGTGGCGGCCTACGTCAGCGCGGTCGCCGGCCTGATCGGCCCGGGGCCACGGGAGCTGCGCATCGTGCACACCGCGATGCACGGCGTCGGCACCGAGATGGTCCGCAAGGTGTTCGCGGCGGCGGGCTTCGCCCCGCTCGTCGCCGTGCCGCAGCAGGAGCAGCCGGACCCCGATTTCCCGACCGTCGCGTTCCCCAATCCGGAGGAGCCGGGCGCGCTGGATCTGGCCTTCGCCCTGGCCCGCGCCGAGGGCGCCGACGTGATCATCGCCAACGACCCCGACGCCGATCGTTGCGCCGTCGCGGTGCCGGGGACCGGCGGCGAGTGGCGGATGCTGCGCGGCGACGAGGTGGGCGTGCTGCTGGCCGAGGCGTTGCTGCGCAAGGGCGTCCGGGGAACGTATGCGACGACGATCGTCTCCTCGTCCATGCTCGGCGCCATGGCGGCGCGTAACGGCGTCGGCTACGCGGAGACGCTCACCGGGTTCAAGTGGATCTCCCGCGCCGCGCCGGACCTCGTCTTCGGTTACGAGGAGGCGCTGGGCTACGCCGTCGCGCCGGCGCTCGTGCGCGACAAGGACGGCATCAGCGCGGCCCTGCTAGTGGCCGAGCGCGCCGCCGAGCTGCGCGGCACCGGCTCGTCGTTGCCGCAGCGGCTGGACGAGCTCGCCCAGGAGTACGGCCGGTACGCCACCGACCAGGTGTCCCTGCGCGTCGACGACCTGTCGGTCATCAGCGACACCATGGACCGGCTGCGCGCCGGCCCGCCGGCCACCCTGCTCGGCGAGCCGGTCACCGTCACGGACCTGCTCCCCGAGGCCGACGTCGTGCGCCTGACGTGGACTGCCGGACGGGCGGTGGTCCGCCCGTCCGGCACCGAACCGAAGCTCAAGGCCTATCTGGAGGTGGTCGTGGCCGACGGCTCCGCCGAGACGGCTGCGGCGCGCCTGGCCGCCCTGCGCAAGGAAATCAGCGCGGCACTGGGTATCTAGGACTTTCGGGTATCTGAGGCTTTCGGGTATTCAAGCCGTGCGCACCGCGCCGCCGGTCAGCCACTGCGACCACGGGACGTTCCAGTCGCCGTAGCCCTGCCCCATCTGCATCTTCGGCCCGTTCGCGTTGGGGTAGGTGACGACGTCGCCGACCTGCAGCAGCTTGTACAGCGCGGCCGCGTCGTTGGTGCTGAGGTTGGTGCAGCCGTTGGACGAGTCGATGCGGCCGAGATGCGCGGTGTTCCAAGGCGCGGCGTGCAGGTACTCGCCGCCGTACGTCAGCCGCTGCGTGTACTTGACGCCGCACTCGTGATACCCGGGGCCGCTCATGCAGATGCTCAAGCCCTTCTCCATGATCACCTTGGTGCCGCGCGCGGTCGGCGTGTTGTTCGCGCCGAGCGACACCGGATAGGTGCCGTACCGCGTGCCGTCGCGCATGAGGGTGAGGGTGTGCGAGGCATCGTCGACGGTGGCGATGTCGGCCGCTCCGGTGGTGAAGTCGAGCGTCAGGCTGTTGTCGAACACCAGCCGCGTGCCGGCGCTCTGCCCCGCGACCGGGAGGTCCAGGTGGATCTTCGCGTGCGCGGGCCAGTAGTCCTGCGGGCGGTAGTGCGCCTCCATCACGTGGCCGCTCGCCGGGTCGGAGTACTCGAAGTACCAGCCGCCCTGCACCGGCGCCCCGTCGACGGTCACCTTCGTCGCGCGCGCGAAGGCGCGCGCGTCGGTGATCTTGGTCGCGAACCTCGCGATGATCGGCATGCCCACGCCGACCTGGGTACCGTCGCCGATGTTCAGCGAGACGTGCACCGGCTTGCCGGCGGGCACGGCCGAGGCCCCGGACGACGGGGCGGCCGGTACCGTCGTCGCGGCGTGCGGGCCGCTGACCCGCGCCGGCCCGACCGGCTGCCCGACCACCGTCTCCTGCCCGGACGTGACACGCACCGCGAAGAGCAGCCCCGTCACCACGGCCACGACGGCGGCGGCCGCGGACAGCGGCGCCAGCCAGGTGTGGCGGCGGCGCTCGATGGGCGGCGCGCGGTGCGTGGCATGGACAGCCAAGGGCGGGACGGGGCGCACCTCGTTGACCGCGCTGCGGGCCTTGGCGTCGAGAGCGGCCCTGAGCCGCCGCTCCAGCTCCTCGTCGTGATTCATAGCCGTCCTCCGAGCACACGTTCCAGCGCCGCCATGCCGCGGCTCGCCGCGGATTTCACCGATCCGGCCGAGATGCCGAGCGTTGCGGCGATCTCCTTCTCCGACAGGCCGGACCAGTACCGCAGCACCAATACCTCCTGTTGCCGCCGAGGCAGCTCGCGCACCGCGACGAGCGCGGCGCGGTGCTCCTCCCGCAACAGCACGTCATGGTCGGCCGCCGCGGTCGCCTCCGGCTCGGCCGCCCGCAGGTGCTTGCGGGCGGTCTGCCGGCGGCGGATGACCGACCGCGACAGGTTGACGACCGACGTGCGGACGTAGGCAAGCGCCGCGTCCGGGTCGCGCAGGCCGTCCGCCCGGCGGTGCAGTGCCAGGAAGGCGTCCTGGACGACGTCCTCGGCACTCGCGATGTCATCGACGAGCAGCACCGCCAGCCGGACCATCGGCCGCCCGTGCTGCTCGTACTGCGTGGGGACGTCCACACGCCGGGCGGCCGTCACCGGGTCGTCGAGCGCCACGGCGCCGAGCCTCCTGAGTGTTGACGTCACTACACGTAGTCGCGCGGGCGCGGTGTCAGGTTGGCCCGCGACCGGGTCAATCTTGCCTGATCAGCCGCGCCACGCGGTCGTGACCGCTACAACGGCCAGCGTCGTGCCCGCCGGCGAGCCGTACTTCACCGTCAGGTGGCTGCCGTTCTGGGCGACCGGGCCGGCGACGAGGCCGGCGGCCATGCCGGAGCCGCAGACGTAGCTGAGCGAGACGCCGTCGACGACCGGCACCGTCCCGGTCCCGGCGACGCAGCGAACGTGGTTGGCCAGCTCGAGTGCCCACGGGCTGGTGCGGGACGCCAAAGGCTTCGAGGTGGGCAGGGCCTTGGTGAGCGTGACGAGGTGCGCGGCCGACCACGGGTCGGGCACGCAGGCGACCGTCGAGCTGCTGGGCTGGTTCGGGGGCTCGAAGCACGGGTCGTAGATCACGTTGCCGACCAGGCAGCGATAGGTGCCCGCCTTGGGGACGGCGATGGAGCCGGTCCAGCAATAGCCGCTGAGTTGGTCCGCCACCGGCACCGCGAGGGTGCCGGTGGCGGCGTAGGGGGTGAACGCCTTGACGATCAGCCCGCCGGGGGGCGCCGATGTTGCCGCGCCAGGGGGCGCCGATGTTGCTGCGCCGGAAGATGTTGCCGCGCCGCCGGCCGGGGCGCGGGAGCGGTGCTGCTGGCTCGCGCACGCCACGCAGAGCACAGCGAGTGCGAGCCCGACCGCCGCCAGGCTCATGGCTCGCGATACCCCGACCACCGCGAACCCCCCGGTCCCGCCGCCGTCCGGCCCGGCAACGTCTACATCTAGTAGACGTCCTGGCGGTCCGATTCGTTGCCAACGATCGGGATTCTGCTAGGCAACGATGTGATCACGATGAGTGCTCGCGATGAGTGGGTCAGGTGTGGACGCCCTGGATCGCGAACCGCTCGTGCTGGGTCAGGTGACCGCCCGTCGATGCGACGATGCACAGCACCCCGCTGCCGGTGAACGGCGCGACGGCGTGCCACGGCGACTTCACGCCGCCGGCCGGTACGGCAGCGACGGTGCC
>JAVHVL010000225.1:0-7583 GCA_032160565.1 Pseudonocardiales bacterium
CGGAGATCCTCGGCCCTTTCGGTTAAGTGTGAGCTGTGTCATCGTGCTGCAAGCGTTACCGGCATGTTTCGGAAGCGCTCTCGGAGACCGGCGAAAGGGACACGATGGAGTGGAAGAAGCTGACCGCGGTCACCGCCGCGGGGCTGCTGCTCGCGACCACCGTTGCGGCATGTAGCACTAGCAAGAAATCGGGCGGCGGCTCCGGGTCGACCCAGAGCACGAGTTCAGGGCCGGACTTGAGTGGCCAGCCCAAGACCAAGATCACGGCGACGACCATGACCGGCGACTGCGCGCCCTTCGGCGCGTACGGCAGCCACCCGGGCACCACGGTCACCATGTACGCCTCGATCACCGACCCCGAGGGTGGCTACCTCGAGCAGTCGTGGAAGCAGTTCGAGAAGTGCACCGGCGTCACGATCAAGTACACCGGTGACAAGGAGTTCGAGACCGCGCTGAAGACCAAGGTCGAGGGTGGCAACGCGCCCGACATCGCGATCATCCCGCAGCCGGGTCTCCTGCAGACGTTCGCCACCGCAGGGAAGCTCAAGCCCGCCACGGACGCGGTGACCAAGGAAGCCACGGCCAACTGGACCAAGGACTGGATCTCGTACGGCACGGTCGATGGCGTGTACTTCGCCGCACCGATGGGCGCGAACCTCAAGTCGCTGATCTGGTACTCGCCGAAGAGCTTCGCGAAGAACCACTACACGGTTCCGACCACGTGGGACGACCTGCTGGCGCTGTCGGACAAGATGGCTGCCGACGGCAACAAGCCCTGGTGCGTGGGCATCGAGTCGGGCACGGCCACGGGCTGGCCGCTGACCGACTGGATGGAAGAGGTCATGCTGCGCATGTATGGCCCGGACGTCTACGACCAATGGGTCAACCACGACATCGCGTTCAACGACCAGAAGGTCCAGGACGTGCTGGCGGCGGTCGGCAAGATCGTGAAGAACCCCAAGTACACCAACGCCGGCATCGGTGACGTCAAGTCGATCGCCACGACGGCGTTCCAGAAGGGCGGCCTGCCCATCGAGAAGGGCAAGTGCCAGCTCCACGCGCAGGCGAGCTTCTACGCGTCCAACTGGGACAAGGGCTACACGGTTGCCGAGAACGGCGACCTGTACGCCTTCTACGAGCCGACGATGAACGACAAGTTCGGCAAGCCGATCGAGGGTGGCGGCGAGTTCGTCGCAGCCTTCGCCGACCGCCCCGAGGTGGAGGCAACGCAGCTGTACCTCGCGAGCGGCGACTGGGCCACCTCGCGCGCCAAGGTGCACTCCGGCTGGGTCTCGGCGAACCAGAAGGTGGACGTCAGCGCGTTCACCGACCCGATCGACGCCCTCTCGGTGAAGTTGCTGACCGACCCGAGCGCGACGTTCCGGTTCGACGGATCCGACGCTATGCCGGCCGTGGTCGGCGCCGGCACGTTCTGGACGCAGATGACCCAGTGGGTTCTCGGCCAGGGCGACAAGGCGACGCTGGACAAGATCGAGGCGTCCTGGCCGAAGTGAGCCGGGTTTGACGCTCTGACGGGCGGCCGGAGGGTTTCGATGAGACCCTCCGGTCGCCCATCGTCCAACAAGCTGCGCTTACCGCTCTCGTCGAAGGAGTGATCGGACGTGCACTGGCTTTACTCTTTGGCGCACTCGCAGTCCACCGCCGGCAAACTCGCGTTCGCCGTCGTGATGGTGTTGCTCTTCCTCGGTGTCATCGGGGTCCTGCTGCTGGTCATCGACCGCGTACCGCGCCGGGGGCGCGAGAAGTATCAGGCGTTCCTGTTCCTGCTGCCGGCGCTGCTGCTGCTGGGCCTCGGCCTGATCGGGCCGATCATCCGCACGGCCGTCTCGTCACTGACGTCGGCCGAGGTCACCAAGAACCTCTGCGTGCCCCGCCCGGGTCACTCCTGCCTGATCGACAAGGGCGGGAAGTGGAACAACTTCGCGAACTTCCGGTGGGCATTCACGGACAATGACGCGCAGTACGCGCTGCTGCACACCCTGCTCTGGACGCTCGTTGCCCCCGTGGTCGCAACGGTCATCGGACTCGCCTACGCCTACGCGATCGACAAGATCCGCGGTGAGGGCTTTGCCAAGTCGCTGGTGTTCCTGCCGACGGCGATCTCGTTCGTCGGCGCGGCCGTCATCTGGGGGCTGATGTACCAGCAGCCCAGCCAGAACGGCGCGTCCGGGCTCATCAACGTCATCCTCAATTGGTTCGGCGCCGGACCGATCAACTTCCCCACGGTCGGCGGCTGGCAGCTGACGATGTGGATGATCGTCGTGATGATCTGGATCCAGGCCGGCTTCGCCACCGTCGTGCTCTCCGCCGCGATCAAGGGCGTCCCCGCGGAGCTCAGCGAGGCCGCCAAGATCGACGGCGCCACGCAGTGGCAGGCGTTCCGGCGGGTCGTGATCCCCTCGATCCGGCCGACGCTGATCGTCGTGCTGGTGACGATCTCGATCGCCACACTCAAGATCTTCGACCTCGTCCAGACGTTCGGCGCCGACAAGTACGGCGGCGACACGCTGGCGAACCTGATGTTCACCACGTACAAGCAGGCCGGGTTGGGCATTGCCGGTGGCAAGCTCGGCGAGCACCGCTCGTCGGCGCTGGCCATCATCATCTTCCTGCTCGTCATCCCGTTCGTCGCCTACCAGGTGCGGCAGATGGTCAAGCAGCGGACCGCGCGATGATCGCGACCCTGCTGCCGGTGCACGTGAACTCGACGCGAGGAGTCCTCCGATGACCGCCGTGATCAACCCGACCGGCGAGGTGCCGGCCGTCCCCACCGCGCCTGTCCCGCCGACGGCGATAGGGCGGGTTCGCAAGGGGCTGACCAATCCTGTGGCATCCGTGATCGCCCTGGTCATCGGTGTGGTCTGGACGATCCCTACCGTGGGCCTGCTCGTGCAGTCGTTCCGCTCGAAGGCGGGTCAGGACAGCAAGGGCTGGTGGACGTTCAGCGACCTGACCTTCGACAACTACCGGCGGGTCACGAGCGGCGGCAGCAACATCCTGCCGTACCTCGTGAACTCGATCGCGATCGTCATCCCGGCCGCGGTCATCCCCATCGCGGTGGCCGCCCTGGCGTCCTACGCCCTGGTCTGGATCGACTTCCGCGGTCGCGACTGGATCTACGTCGCCATCTTCGCCCTGCAGGTCGTGCCGCTGCAGGTCGCCGTCGTGCCGCTGCTGCGCTTCGTCGTGAGCGGGGCGCACCTCGGCTCCGTCACGATCATCCCGAGGCTCGGGCTGGCCGGAACCGTGGGTGCGGTCTGGCTGGCCCACGCCTGCTTCGCCCTGCCGCTCGCGGTGTTCCTGATGCACAACTTCATGTCCGAGATCCCGCGAGATCTGCTGGAAGCCGCCCGGATCGACGGTGCGGGGCACGGGCAGATCTTCCGCCAGATCATGCTGCCCCTGCTGCGCCCGGCGCTGGCCGCGTTCGGCATCTTCCAGTTCCTCTGGGTCTGGAACGACCTGTTCGTCGGCCTCGTGATGTCCGGGTCCAACGCCGCGATCAGCCCGATCACGGTGAAGATCTCCGGGCTGGTCGGATCCACGGCGGGGCAGGGTGGCGAGATCGTCCCGGCCGCCGCGTTCCTGTCGATCATCATTCCGCTACTGGTGTTCATCGCCCTCCAGCGGTTCTTCGTCCGCGGCCTGCTGGCCGGCAGTGTGAAGGGTTGATCCTGCGCTCGCGCGCGTCGACACTGAGCGGGTGAGCACGGCGTTGCTGCTGGCGGTGGCGTTCGGGTTGCCGACAGCGGTGGCCTACGCCGCCGTCGCCGTGGTGCGATGGCGGCGGTGGGCCGCGGCCCGTCGCCCCGCGCTCGCCGCCGAACCGATCGAGCGGCTGACGGCTGATCTCCGCCGGCTGCACGCGGAGGTCGACCGCACCGAGACCGCCGTCAGGCTGCCGGCCAAGAACCTGCGTTGCCGCGCGGTTCGGGCTGCCTACGTGGACGCGCTGAGCGCAGCCTGCCGCCGGTTCGATGTGCCGCCGCCCACCGGATCCCCCGGGGCGAGCGTGCCCGTCACCGAGATCTACCGGGTGGAGGCGGCGCTGCGCGGGCATGGCATCGACGTGCGGGGGGCGTCGGCGCGCTGAGCCGCACAGGCACAATCGAGGGATGGTCCGTGTTCTCGCAGTCGCCGACGAGGTGGACGAAGGGCTCTGCGCCGACCTGGGCCGGGCCCGCGGAGCGGAGCTGATCCTCGCCTGTGGTGACCTGCCGTTCGACTACCTCGCCTACCTCATGGACGGGCTCGACGTGCCGCTCGTATTCGTGCCGGGCAATCACGATCCGGAGCTGGGCGGGTTCCGCACCTCGCGCGCCGGCCTGACGCTGCACGCGGGCCTTCCCGAGGCCGCGCCCTGGCCGGCGGGCGCGATTAACGCCGACGGGCGGGTCGTCGACGTGCTCGGGCTGAGGATCGCCGGGCTCGGCGGGAGCCCGCGCTACCGCGAGGGGCCGAACCAGTACACCCAGCGCGAGTTCCGGCGCCGGGCGTGGCTGCTGCGCATGCGGGCCTGGTGGCGGTGTCGAGACGGTCACGGCGTCGACGTGCTGCTGACGCACGCCCCGCCGCGTGGCGTCGGCGACGCCGAGGACCCGCCGCACCAGGGCTTCGACGCACTGCACGGCCTGGTCGCGCGGCTGCGCCCACCGCTGATGCTGCACGGCCACATCCACCCCTACGGCGAGCAGACGCCCGACCGGGTGCTGGACGGGACGACGGTGCGGAACGTGGTCGGCCGCCACCTCTTCGACATACCGACGCCGCCGGGGTATACCGGGTCACATGCGTCAAACCGGGTTCCCGAGAGCTGACGTCGAGGACGACTTCCTTCGGGCGCGCCGCAAGCAGGTGCTGTCCCGGCTGGCGCATCGTCTGCGCCGCGAGCCCGACGACGTCAACCTCATCCTGCCGTTCGACGACGTGGTCGCGGCACTGGGCCGGCGTGGCGAGCGGTACCTCGGGCTGCAGACGATCCGGCTGGACAGCATCGTCGGCACCGTCGACTCCACCCGCGACTTCGACCGCAAGTTCCGGCCGACCTCCAGCCGGGTGCGCGAGCGCTGGGAACGGCTCGCGCTCGCACAGCGCAGGGGCGAGGCGGTGCCGCCGATCGACGTGTACCGCATCGGCGACCTGCACTTCGTGAAGGATGGGCATCACCGGGTCTCGATCGCGCTGGCCACGGGTCAGACGACGATCGAGGCCTACGTCACGGAGGTGCTCACCGTCGTGCCGGCGAGGGTGATCCGCAGCCGAGGCGACCTGCTCATGAAGAGCTACGAGCGGATGTTCCGTGCCCGCGTGCCACTTCCGCCACAGAGCTACGCGAAGATCACCGTGCGCAACGCGGAGACCTATGCCGAGCTCGGTGAGGCCGTCGAGGCATGGGGCTTTCGCTGCATCCAGGAGAGTCGCACGTTTCTCGACCGCGAGGAGATAGCGCGGCGCTGGTTCGCGGAGGAGTACACGCCGGTCGTGCGCATGCTCAAGGACGCCGACCTGCTCGGATCGGGCACCGAGGCGGAGGCCTACCTGCGGGTGGCGCGCGAACGCTACCGGCTGATCCGCACGCACGAGTGGAGCGACGAGGTCATCCGCAGTCTGCAGCAGAAGCGATAGGGATCGTGCTACGCCGGTGCGGTCGCCTTCGCGCCGGTGAGGTTCAGGCCGGTGGACGGGTCGAACACGTGGATCGAGCTCACGTCGGCCCACAGCTCAGCCTCGGTGCCCTCCCGCACCTCCGTGTTGGCGTCGAGACGGGCGACGACCTGGACCTCGGTTGCGCCGGTGTCCGCCCGCCCGGAGTCCCGGGCCAGCTCATCGAGCTCGGCGGTGGACGCGACCTCGTTACCCTCCACCGAGAAGTAGGCGTACACGTCCGAGCCCAATGACTCGACGACGTCGATGTTCGCGCGGAACGTGATGCCCTTGTCCCGTAGGTCGGTGCGAACGAGCGCGGCGTCCTCGAAGCTCTCCGGACGGATGCCGACGATCACCTCGCGGTCGGCGCCGCGGGCCTCCAGCATGCGCCGCGTCTCGTCGTCGAGCTGCATGTCACCCAGCTTGGTGCGCAGCTTGCCCTGCTCGAGCTCGCCCGGCATGAAGTTCATCGCGGGAGAGCCGATGAACCCGGCGACGAACAGGTTCGCGGGATCTGCGTACAGCTCCTGTGGCGCGCCCACCTGCTGCAGTCTCCCGGCGCGCATGACCGCGACCCGGTCGCCCAGGGTCATCGCCTCGGTCTGGTCGTGCGTGACGTACACCGTCGTGGTGCCCAGCCGCTTCTGCAGCCGCGACACCTCGGTGCGCATCTGCACGCGCAGCTTCGCGTCGAGATTGGACAGCGGCTCGTCCATCAGGAACGCCGAGGGGTCGCGGACGATCGCGCGCCCCATCGCTACGCGCTGTCGTTGCCCACCGGACAGGTTTGCCGGCTTGCGATCGAGGTGCTGGGTGAGGTCGAGCACCCGGGCCGCCTCGTTGACCTTCTGGTCGATCGTCGCCTGCGGCGTCTTCGCCAGCTTGAGCGCGAACGCCATGTTTTCGCGCACCGTCATGTGCGGGTACAGCGCGTAGCTCTGGAAGACCATGGCGATGTCGCGGTCTTTCGGGGCCTTGTCGTTCACCACCTTCCCGCCGATGCGCAGCTCGCCCTCGGAGATGTCCTCGAGACCGGCGATCATGTTGAGCGTTGTCGACTTCCCGCAGCCGGACGGGCCGACGAGGATCACGAACTCACCGTCCGCGACCTCCAGGCTGATCTTGTCGACCGCGAGCGCCCCGTCGGGAAAGCGCTTGGTCACCTGGTCAAGAACGATGTCTGCCACGTCGGGCTCCTATCCCTTGACGGCGCCGGACGTGAGCCCGGCGACGATACGACGCTGGAAGAACAGCACGAACACGATGATCGGGATCGTGATGATGACCGCGGCAGCAGAGATCGAACCGGTCGGTGCCGTGAACTGCGAGCTGCCGGTGAAGAAGCCGATCGCAGCGGGCACGGTGCGGGCTCTGGTCGTCGATGTCAGTGAGATGGCGAACAGGAAATCGTTCCAGCAGAAGATGAAGATCAGGATTGCGGTGGTGAACATCCCGGGCGCCGCGAGGGGCGCGATCACCCTCGTGAATGCCTGGAACGGCGTCGCGCCGTCCATCTTCGCCGCTTTCTCCAGCTCCCACGGGATCTCGCGGAAGAACGCGGAGAGCGTGTAGATCCCCAGCGGTAGGCCGAACGCGATGTAGGGGATGATCAGCGCGGGCCAGGTGTCGAAGATGTGCAGCCCGCGCTCGATGTTGAACAGCGGCGTCACCAGCGAGATCGCGGGGAACATCGCGATGAGCAGCGACATGCCGATGAGCACCCGCTTGCCAGGAAAGTCCAACCGGGCCACGGCGTATGCCGCCATCGAGGCGAGCACGACCGCGATGAACGTCGAGATCAGCGCGATGCCGATCGAGTTGATCAGGGCGCGGGTGAATTCGGAGGTCTTGAAGATCCCCCGGTAGTTCTCCGTCGTCCACTTCTTGGGCCAGAACGTGGCGTCGGTGATCGTCGC
>JAVHVL010000233.1:0-3995 GCA_032160565.1 Pseudonocardiales bacterium
CAGGCCATCGGCCAGTTGGCGGGCGGCGTGGCCCACGACTTCAACAACCTGCTCACGGCCATCTTCATGCAGCTCGACGTGCTGGCTTCGCGCCATCCCGTGGGCGACCCCTCGTATGAAGGCCTAAACGAGATCCGCCAAGGGCAGAAGATGGACGCGGTCGGCCAGCTGGCCGGCGGCGTGGCCCACGACTTCAACAACCTGCTGATGGCCATCCTGATGCAGCTGGACGTGCTGGCCACCCGCCACCCGGTGGGCGACCCCAGCTACGAAGGCCTCAACGAGATCAAGCAGACCTCGATGCGGGCCGCCGACCTGGTGCGCAAGCTGCTGGCCTTCTCCCGCAAGCAGACCGTGCAGCGCGAGATCCTCGACCTCGGCGAGCTGATCAGCGAGTTCGAGGTGCTGCTGCGCCGCGTGCTCTATGAGGACGTCAAGCTCACCACGGACTACGGCCGCAACCTGCCCCAGGTGCGCGCCGACCGCGGCCAGCTCGAAACCGCGGTGATGAACCTGGCCGTCAACGCCCGCGATTCCGTCCGCGCCCACGGCGGCGGCGCGGTCAACATCCGCACGGCGCGCCTTACCCAGGAACAGGCCCAGGCCCTTGGGTATCCCAGCGCCGAGGGCGACCAGGCGCTGATCGAGGTCTCCGACGACGGCCCCGGCATCCCGCCCGACGTGATGAGCAAGATCTTCGACCCGTTCTTCACCACCAAGCCGGTGGGCGAGGGCACGGGGCTGGGGCTCGACATCTCCTGGCGGATCGTCGTCAACAAGCACCACGGCGATCTCCGAGTGGAGTCCTCCCCCGGCGATACCCGCTTCCAGATCCGGCTACCGCTCGTGGCGCAGGAGCCCGCGCCCTGACGCCGGCGCGTCCAGGCGCACGACGTGAGGTCCCGTCCAGTTGGGCAGCAAGATGAGACAGATGTGTCAAAGTCTCCGACGAAAAGCATCCGCTCATGCTTGATATGCAGGTGATCGTGCCTTCGCGCACGAGCGCGATACCTTCGAGCGATGTTTGCGAGGTCGGAAGCTCACACGTCGGGATTCCTTGCCGTCGGCGACGAGCATGAGATCTATTGGGAGGAGTCCGGCACCCCGGTTTCGGATCATCGGCTTTGATCAGCGCGGATGCGGGCAATCGAGGCCGCACGTGACGGCGGCCGGCTACGACTTGACCCGGAACACGACGCAGCACCTCATCGACGCAGAGGGCGCCTGACGCTCCGGCTCTTGGAAATCTGGCTAGCAAAGGCATCCGATCATGCCGCCGTCAGTGCGCGGCCGGACGACCGGAACTGCCGAGAATTGAGTGCGCCGTGTGCGCCACGCACCTTCCGTGATCAACAGTCGATTTCGGTCGTTCTGGCAGCCGAATTGTGCTGTTGATGAACGGTCATCCTCGTTTGGCCGAACGCACTCATTTGCCGCTGTCCGGGGCTCTGTCGCGCGCTAACTTATGCACATCAAATCTCACCTTGCTGCCGAACTCAGGTCCCGTTGAGCGTCGAGCGTGCACCCGGTGCTCCGCCACGAGGGCACGGACTGCCGGCGCCACCTCGTTGCCGAACCGCTCCAGATCCGCGGGGTCGTCGGTGCCCAGGATGAAGGCGCTGATGCCGTCGGTCAGCGCCAGGTCGGCCAGCTGTTCAGCCCATTGCCGGGGCGCCCCGTCGAGCAGGCCACCGGACGGGGCATCGGACCTGCCCGACACGTTGAGCAGCCGGCGGACCGCGTGCGGGTCGCGGCCTGCGCTCGCTGCCGCCTCGTCGATGAGCGCGTTGCCGCGCGCGAGATCGCCGGGCTGCAGGTAGCCGAGCGACGGCAGCCATCCGTCGGCCCGCGCGCCCACGAGCCGCAGCATGCGCGGCTGGTACGCACCGAGCCAGATACCGACGTCATGGGCGGGCGCCGGCCCCCGCTTCGCTCCGTGGACCTGGTAGTACTCGCCGTCGACGCGGAGCACGGCCCGCTCCCCCGCGTCCCATACGCCGCGGATGATCGTGATCGCCTCGTCGAGTGCGGCCACGCTCTGTCGCGGGGTGAGCCGGCGTCCGCCCATGGCTTCGATCGCGTCCCAGAACGCGCCCGCCCCGAGCCCGAGTTCGAAGCGGCCGCCGCTGAGCAGGTCGAGGCTGGCCGCACTGCGGGCCAGCACCGCAGGCTGCCGGAGCGGCAGGTTGAGCACATTGGCCGACAGCCGCACCCTCTCGGTGGCCGCGGCGACGTAGCTGAGCAGCGTCCAGGTGTCGAGGAACGCCGGTTGGTAGGGATGATCCTGAAATGTCACGAGATCAAGGCCGGCGCGTTCACACACCTGCGCAAGTGCGACCGCCTGATGGGGGGCGTGACTGCTGGGCGTCAGGAAGCTGCCGAACAGCAAATCGTGCTCGTAGTCGACCACGCTTCGACTTTACGGATCGCCGGCATGGCTCCTTTACGGATCGCCGACGTGGCGCCGATGCCGCGCTACCGCAGACGCATCAGCACCGCAGACCCATCAGCACCGCAGAGCGATCAGGCGGTCACCGTGATCTCGTGGATCTCGTCCGCTGGGTGCCCGGCACGTTCGTGGATGCGCTGGACCGCCTCTGCGCTCGGCCCCTCGGAGAGGCAGAAGACGTGACCTGTCTTGGGGTCTGCCCACGCCTGATGGAACGTGACGTTCTCGTCGGCCTGGATGTCCAGATCAGCCTGATGAGCCTGGGCGAGCGCGTCTGGCGTGACGCCGACCATGCTCGTGTGGACGTCCATGAACTGGGCCATAGCTGCCTCCATCGCTCGTGCTGACTAGCCGGAGGGTATTCCTGCGCCGACTCAATCGGAAGGTGTGAGCTCCGCGTGGCCGCGCTCGACCGCCGGTGAGACCCAGCTCACCCGCACCGCCGGTTGGTTACCCATTAGTAGGACGTCAGAGTAGTTGTGGTGACCCTGGGAGCTCAGCGCGTGAGCCTGCTCAGCCCGCCGACGCTCGCCGTCGGTGGGCGCCTCCGCGGGCTCGGCGCCGCCCAGCCGGACTCGGTGCTCAGCGGCGAGGTGCTGGGCTCGCGGGTAGGCCGCTCGGCGGAGTGGATCGAGACGCGCACCGGCATCCGCGAGCTGCGGGCCCTGGCGGCCGGCGAATCTCTGCTCGACCTGGCCACGCAGGCCGCCGCTGACGCCGTCCGCGACGCCGGGCCGAGCACCGCCCGCATCGACCTGGTGATCGCGGCGACCTGCAGCAACCGCGACGGGCAGGTTCCGCTCGCTCCCGAGCTCGGCCGCGTCTTCGCCCCGGATGCCGCCACGCTCGATCTCAACGCCGCGTGCAGCGGCTTCTGTTACAGCGTCGCCGCCGCGGACGCGTTGATCCGTAGCGGCAGCGCCCGCCGCGTGCTCGTGGTGGCCGCGGAGCACATGACCGGACTGGTGGACCCGTCCGATCTCGGCACGTCGATCATCTTCGGTGACGGTGCCGGGGCCGCTGTGCTCGATGCCGCGGGTGACGGCGACGTGCACATCGGCCCGGTGGCGTGGGGCAGCGACGGCTCGCAGGCCGAACTCATCGCCATCCCCGAGCATTGCCAGTCGCTCACGATGGCCGGTCAGCAGGTGTTCCGCTGGGCCGTCGACGAGGTCCGGCACGTGGCCACCCAGGCCTGCGCGAATGCCGGGGTGACGCCGGCGGAGATCGACGTCTTCGTCCCGCACCAGGCCAACGCGCGGATCGTCGATGCGCTCACCACCCAGCTAGGGCTCGAACACGCGACGATCGCGCGCGATATCACGATCTCGGGCAACACATCCGCCGCATCGATCCCGATCGCGCTGACCAAGCTGCTGCGGGACGGGTCGGCGAAACCGGGCCAGTTGGCGCTGCTCGTAGGATTCGGCGCGGGGCTCACCTACGCCGCGCAGGTGGTCCGCCTGCCCTAGCCTCTGCCGCTACGGCAGCCCCCTGGCGCCTCGGTTCGGCCGTCGCACGGGTGCCGCCGGTGCAGTGATTGACT
>JAVHVL010000252.1:0-15176 GCA_032160565.1 Pseudonocardiales bacterium
GCATCGGCCAGCGCCAGCACGGTGGCCGCGCCGATGCCCCGTGCCGCGCCGGTGACAAGCGCGACGCGCGTTGCCGCGGTCATGCCGTCACGGAGCGCCAGGCCGCCACCTCATCGATGAGCTGCGCCGCGAGCCGGTTGAGCAGCTCATACCCCTCGTCCGCGGTGGCGCCGGTCGGATCGCCGAGCACGCCGTTCGGGCTGACCGCGCGGACGCCGCCGGAGCGCAGCAGCGGCCAGATCTCCTCCAGCGGGCGGGTGTCCCCCGGCACGGCGACGGCCATGCGGACCCGCCGCGCCAACGCCAGCGACATCGAGGTCTCGACGCGGCCCGCGTGCGCCTCGCCCTCCCAGCTCGGCATGAACACCCGCACGTCACGCGACTCGGCGCGCAGTCGCGCGGCGGCCCGGGTCACCGGTTCGGCGTTGCCGCCGTGAGCGGAGACGAAGATGGCGTGCGCGAACGTGTCGCTCGCCGAGCGCCCCAGCTCGATCAGGAGCAGCTCCACCGCGGCCTGCCCGATCGACAGCGTGCCCGCGAACCCGGCGTGCTCACCGCTCGAGCCGTAGGCAATCGGCGGCGCGATCAGCACGTCGCCCCGTGCGGCCGCGAGCCGCTCGCACAGCGCCGCCGCGACATCGGTGTCCGTCGACAACGGCAGGTGCGGCCCATGCTGCTCGGTGGCACCGACCGGCACGGCGAGCAGTGCGCCGGCATCTGCCCGCTCGGCCACCTCGGGCCAGGTCAGATCCGCCAGCAGCGGCACCAGGTCACCGCTGCCCGATCCCGAGCCCGGCCAGCGGGTTCTCGTTGCACGCACTCACCGGCACGCGGCGGCCCAGCATGATCGGCACGGGTCGCGAGCGATGCGAGTGGTCCAGCGACGGCCGTGGTGCGGACGCCCTGTCCACCGCGGCGAGCGCCGGCTCGCCGTGCCCCTTCACGCACTCCGGATCCGGGCCGTCCAGCGGCAGGCCGGTGAAGAACTTCGCAGCCATGCACCCGCCGCGGCAGGCGTCGAACGCCGAACACGATGTGCACGCACCGCCCGTCTGCGGCCGCCGCAGGTCGGTGAACAGCTCCGACTCCCGCCACACGCTCGTGAAGCCACCCGGCGCGCGGACGTTGCCGGCCAGGAAGTTGTCATGGATCGCGAACGGGCAGGCGTACACGTCACCGACCGGGTCGATCAGACACACCACCCGGCCGGCGCCGCACAGGTTCAGCCCCGGCAGTGCGTCGCCGAACGCGGCGAGGTGGAAGAACGAGTCACCGGTCAGCACATTCTCACCATGCGCTACCAGCCAGTCGTAGAGCTGCCGCTGCTGTGCGGCCGTCGGATGCAGCTCGCCCCACACGTCCGCGCCCCGGCCGGACGGGCGCAGCCGGGTGATCCGCAGCTGCGCACCGAAGCGGTCCGCGATCGCCTTGAACGCATCCAGCTGATCGACGTTGTGCCGCGTCATCACCACCGAGATCTTGAAGCCGGCGAACCCCGCGTCGGCGAGATGGCCCATCGCCCGCACGGCCGTGTCGTACGAGCCGGCGCCGCGCACCGCGTCGTTCACCTCGGCCGTCGCGCCGTCCAGCGAGATCTGCACGTCGACGTAGTCGCTGCCCGCCAGGCGCCGCGCCACGTCCGGGGTGATCTTGACGCCGTTGGTGGAGAACTTGACGCCGACATGGTGCGCGGTGGCGTAGTCGACCAGCTCCCAGAAGTCCGGCCGCACCGTCGGCTCTCCCCCGCCGATGTTCACGTAGAACACCTGCATCCGCTCAAGCTCGTCGATCACCGCCTTGCACTCCGCGGTCGACAGCTCGCGCGGATCCCGTCGTCCAGATGACGACAGGCAGTGCACGCAGGACAGGTTGCAGGCGTAGGTCAACTCCCAGGTGAGGCAGATCGGGGCGTCCAGGCCGTACTGGAACTGCTCGACGAGCGGCAGCGGCGCGGCGGTCACGGGGTGCTCCGTGTGCAGATCATCTGCGAGGCGGCCAGCGTGGCCAGCGCGCTGCGGTAGGTGCTCATGTCGGCATCGGGCACGCCGGCCGCAACGCACGCCTCGCGGGCGGTGGGGCGCTCGGCGAGCGAACCGACCACGCTCAGCAGCATCGGGCTCTTGAGGAACGACAACCGGCGGGTGCCGAAGTGATACAGCAGCGCACCGAAGCGCTCCGGCCGGATCGACACCTGCGGGTGCACCCGCCACGCGGTGTCCAGATCGAACACCCGCGCGGCAACCTCAGTAGACACCGCACATGCCGTCGATCGAGACCTCCTCGACGAGCACGTCCTCGACGAGCACGTCCTCGACATTCGCGTCCTCGGCGACGGTCGGCTCGTCAACCTCGGCGACAGCGGCGATCTCGGCAGCCATACGGCGACTCCTCAGGAAATGTTTTCGTCAGCCCATGACGAATGTCTCGGCTACGTTATCGTCACTGACTGACGTAAACAAGGGGGTAACGGATGTCGATCAGCGGCCCAGCTGCCCGGCGCGGCCGCCCGCCGGCCACCAGCCCGCGCGAACTCGAACTCATTGCCCTGCACCTGTTCACCGAGAACGGATTCGACGAGACGACGGTCGAGCAGATCGCGGCTGAGGCCGGTGTCAGCAGCCGGACGTTCTTCCGCTACTTCGAGTCCAAGGCCGCCGTGCTGTGGCACGACTTCGACCGCGAGGTGGACGCGCTGTGCGCCGCGTTCGGTCACGTCGACGACGACCTGCCGATGATGGACGCCATCCGGGAGACCGTCGTGAGCGTGAACCACTATCGCGCCGAGGACGTGGCCGAGCTACGCACCCGGATGCACCTCATCGGATCGGTGCCGGCCCTCCAGGCGAGCGCGGCGCCGCACTACGACGCGTGGGAGCGCGCTGTCAGCGCCTTCGCCGGCGAGCGACTGCGGCAGCCGTCCGGTGCGCTGTACCCGCTTGCCATCGGGCGGACGACGCTCGCGGCCTGCCGGGCCGCATTCGATCTATGGGTCGAGCGCGCCGACGCCGACCTCACCGTCTACCTCGACGAAGCGCTTCGAGCCCTGGCGTCAGGATTCGGAACCTAGGACAACACCGCCGCTTCGTTCCGAGCCGGTGAGATCCGCGGCCAGACGCACGTTGCCGCGCATTCAGACCGGCAGGCACAAGGAGACGGCGAAGTCGCCGTCGGGATCGGTCCACCAGCGTTGCACCGGCAGCCCGGCGCGGTCCAACTCGGCGAGCAGCGTCTCGCGCCGGAACTTCGCCGAGATCTCGGTTCGCATCTGTTCGCCGGCGCCGAAAGCGACGTCCATCCCCAGTCGGTCGATGTGGACGAGTTGATCGCGCGTCGATCGCAGCCGCATCTCGATCCATTCGTGTTCGGCGTCCCACAGCGCGACGTGCTCGAACGCGGCGAGGTCGAAGTCGGCGTCGAGTTCGCGGTTCAGGACAGCGAGCACGTTGCGGTTGAACTCGGCGGTGACCCCCGCGGTGTCGTCGTAGGCGGCGAGCAGGCGGCGTGGATCCTTCACCAGGTCGGTGCCGAGCAGGAATGCGTCGCCCGGGTTGAGGGTGCTGTGTACCGCGGCGAGGAACTCAGCGCGGGCCGGCGGCTCCAGGTTGCCGATCGTCGAGCCGAGGAAGGCGACGAGACGACGCGGGTGACGGGGCAGCAGCGCGAGATGTTGCTCGAAGTCGCCCACCACCGCATGAATGTCCAGCGTCGGGTAATCGGCCGCGACGGCCGCACTGGCCTGGCTGAGCACTGCGGCGTCGACGTCGAAGGGCATGAACCTGCGCAGCGTGCCGCCGCGTTGCAGCGCGGCCAGGAGCAGCCTCGTCTTCTCGGACGTGCCGCTGCCCAGTTCGTTGAGCGTCTGCGCGCCGGTGAGATCGGCGACCTCCGCCGCGTGCGCCTGCAGGATGCTGCGCTCGGTGCGCGTCGGGTAGTACTCGGGCAGCCGGGTGATCTGCTCGAAGAGCTCGCTGCCTCGCGCGTCGTAGAAGTACTTCGGCGGCAGCATCTTGGGGTTGCTCGTGAGCCCCTGGCGGACGTCGCGCGCCAGGCTCAGCGCGTAGTGGGCGGGGTCGAGATGACTGGCCATCGCCACGGTCATGATCAGGTCTCCAGATCGGTTCGGGTGATCCCCTGGGTGGTCACCTCGAGCAGCTGGCGGTCGGGCACGTCGACCCACCGCGGGTTGTCGTCGTACGGTTCGCTGGCGACGACGATGCCGTCGCCCTCCACCAGGTAGGAGAGGGTGTCCCCCCACGTCGTGGCGAGGATGCGGAACCCGTCGGTGACCAGCACGTTCAGCCGCGCCGCGGGGTCCTTGCGCCCGAGCGCCGTGACGATCTCGCCGAGCCGGTCGGGGCCGGTAGCGAAGACGTGGGCGGCGAGCAGGGCGGAGTCGCAGGTCGACTCGGCAGCGAGGTCAGGCGGCAGTGCGGAGCGTTCGACGCGGCCGTTGTGCGACAGCAGCCAGTGACCGTCGCTGAACGGGGCGGTGGCGCCCTCCGCCACGGGCATGCCGACGGTGGCCGACCGCACGGCGGCGATCACGCATCGCGATGAAAGCACGGGCGCGAGCGAGGCGAATGAGCTGTCGTGCCACAGCGGCCGGGCCGATCGCCACCGGACGGGGACCGGGTGCCCGGCGGCGTGGAAGCCGACGCCCCACCCGTCGGCGTTGAGCCGGCCGTGCTTCTGCCGGCGGGGGCGGTAGGACTGGGTGAGCAGGCCGTCCGGCGGCTCCAGCATCAGCGCGGACAGCGTGCGCGGTTCGCCGATCCACGCGAGGTGCCGGCACATCAGGCGTCCCACGCGAGTCGGACGCCGGTGAAGATCTGGCGGCGGATCGGCAGATCCCAATTGCGAAACGACGGCCGCACCGTGCTGGGCGCCACGGCCCACGAGCCGCCGCGCAGCACCCGGAAGTCGCCACCGAAGAACGGTGCGCTGTAGGTGGCGTACAGCATGGGCGTGAACCCCGGCCAGGGCTGGAACTGCGACGATGTCCATTCCCAGACGTCGCCGATCATCTGCTCGACGCCGTATGCGGACGCGCCCGCCGCGAGGGCGCCAACCGGTGCGGGTCGAAGCGCGCCGCCGCCGAGGTTGGCCACTGCCGGGGTGACGTCCGTGTCCCCCCAGGGCCAGCGCCGGCGTCGACCCGCGACGGGATCCCACGCGCACGCCTTCTCCCACTCCTGCTCGCTCGGCAATCGCGCGCCGGCCCAGGCTGCGTACGCCTCCGCCTCGAAGAAGCAGACATGCTGAACCGGCTCGTCGGGCGGGAGGGCCTCGACGACGCCGAAGCGGCGGCGGCTGCCGTCGCCGGACCAGAACAGCGGCCGCTCGAGCCCCGCCTCGACGCGGTGCTGCCAACCGCGCGCCGACCACCAGGTGCTCTCGGCGTAGCCGCCGTCGTCGATGAACGCCTGCCATTCTGCGTTGGTGACGGGGACGCGGCCGATCCGGAAGTCGGGCAGGTCGATGACATGCGCGGGTCGCTCGTTGTCCAGCGACCAGGGCTCCTGCTCGGCGTCGACGCCGAGGACGAACTCGCCCGCGGGCACGAGCACCGCGTCGTGTGCGACGGGCCGCGCGGCGGGGAGCTGTGCCCCGGCGCCGAGCAGCGGTGGCCCTTCGCGCAACTGGTGAGTGGCCAGCATGGTCTCGATGTGCTGCTGCTCGTGCTGCTCGACCATCGCGAACGGGAACAGCTCCTCGGCGTGCTCCAGCGCGTCGAGGGCGCGGCCGCGGACGTCGCTGATGAAGCTGCGCGCCCGCTTCGGCGAGAGCAGCGGCAGCGACACCCGCTGCGCACGCGCGAACTGGAACGCGTCGTAGAGCCGGTCGACGTCGGCAGGCAGCACGCCGTCACGCCGGGTGTCACCGCCACGCAGGAGCCACAGGTCCTCCTGCTGCCCGACGTGGGCCAGGTCCCACACCAGGGGGCTCATCAGCGGGCTGTGCTGTCGCGACAGCTCGACGTCATCGAAGTCGGTCAGCGCGAGGGTGCGATTCCGCGCCTGCTCGAGGCCGCGGGCGGTCGAGTCACGCATGAGCTTCCTCCTCCAGCACGGCGAGTGGGTTGCTGCTCGAGACCCGCTCGCGAAGCTCGTCTCCGGGGCTCCGGCCGCGGGTCACCATCTCGGCGTACGCCTCGACGTCGGGTCGCAATTCCGGCGGGCATCGCCGCGCGGCGACGTCGACGCATCCGCGCGCCGCGGCGAGCAGCTTCGGGTCGCGAAGTCCGTCGCGCGCGGCCGGCATCCACGCGTCGGCCACCGGCTCGCACAGCTCAGCGGCACGATCTGCGGCGACCTCGTCGTCGATCAACGTCACCGCCAACGCCGCGAGCGCCGGCCACCACCGGTTCGGCAGCGCGTCCAGATAGCGGATCTCCAGATACCCGCGCGGCCGCAGCGGCGGGAACAGGGTCGACAGGTGGTAGTCCAGATCCTCGAGGGTCGGAGCGCGACCGAGCCGTCCTGATCCCCCGGCCCACGCCGCGTACGGCACCCGTCCGGTAACCGGGTCGGCGCTGCCGTCGCGCTGGTTGCGGACCAGCATGACCGGCGCGGAGAGCACGTAGGAAACCCATGCGCCGACCGGATCCGCTGTCGCCGGCAATGGACGGCACCGCTCAGGGTCGATCCCGCTCCACACCTGCTGTCGCATCGACTGCCAGCCTGAGGCGTGTCCCGCGAGCAGCGGCGAACACGCCGACATCGCCACCAGCACCGGGCCGAGCCGCTGAATGCGGTTCACCCGATCGGACCAGCCGCTCCGCGGCCCCGCCTCGACGTTCACCTGCAGCGCCGCCGTCGAGGCCATCATCGCCCGCCCCGACGGACCACAACCCAGGGCGTCGAAGTGACGCTCCATCGCGATGTACCGACCTGCCGGGCTCACGCGGCGCACCGGACGCGCGAGATCACTGCCGATCGACGCCAAGCCGACCCCAGCCTCCCGCACCGTCTGGGCCAGCACGCGCTGGTCTCTGCGCAGCGCGAGGACCGCGGCGGCCACGCCCGGCCCCGGCGGCGTCGACAACTCGATCTGGCCGCCGGGCTCCACGCTGACCCGACTGCCCTCGGGGAGCGGCGGTATCGCCTCGATCAGCGCGGTGATCTTCTCCCAGGGCAGGCGGCGGGCCGGCCGGCGCAGATCGACCAGGTGGAACTCCAGTTCGAGTCCGACAGCCCCGAGCGTCAACGGCGTGAGCGCTCGCGCGCCCACGTGGGCGCGGGCTTCCTCGATCAGGTCGGTCGCCGGCTTCGCCAGCGACGTGCGATGAGCGGTCATCCGCCCCCTCCAGGTCCGGACCGGTCGTGACAGGCACGACCGCGGGTCGGTGCGGGGGCGGCCAGTGCTCGACCGTCCTCGATTTCGATTCTTGCTTCGCCCTATGACAACGGCAACCAGCGGTAATGGATTCCTAATGACCTGCTGAACGATCAGTCTTCGGCGAGCGCCGACCGGACCCGCAGCAGTGCCTCGGCGGTGCAGTCGACGTGCGGGCTGATCCGGAGCAACGGCCCGCGCATGTCGTGCGGCGCCCGGGCCGGCTGCTCGGAGGTGACGAGGATCCCGTGGTCGTTGAGCAGCCGGCTCCGGGTCTTGGCGACGTCCTGGCCGCCCGTGGGCCGCAGCGCGGTGATCGCCCCGGACGCCTCCGAGCCGACGAGCTGCCAGCCCGGAGTGTCCACGAGCGCCTCGCGGGTCATCCGTCCGACCTCCTGCAGGCGCCGCCACACCGCCGCGGGCCCCGTCTCGATGTACTCGCGCATTGCCGCGCCCAACCCGAGCCGGCCGGCGACGTGCGCGTCATGAGATTCCAGGCGGTGCACCGTGGGCAGGTCATCGGGCAGCATCGCCGCCCTGCGCACCCGCAGGGCCGGCCACCAGCGGTCCGCGACAGCCATTACCCCCACGCCACGAGGCCCGGAAAGCCACTTGCGGCTCGTCGCATAGACCACGTCCGCACCGCAGGCGACATCGACGTGGCCGATCGCCTGCGCCGCATCGACCCACAGCGGCACACCCGCGGCGCGGCACAGCGCCGCCGCCGCGGCGACCGGTTGGACCAGCCCGCGATGCGACGCGACTTGGGTCAGATGCACGATCGTCGGCGGCGTGTCACGGAGCCGGCGGGCCAGCGCTTCGAGATCGAGTCGGCCGCCGGAATCCGCGGGCAGATCGACGATTCCCAGCCCGCGACCGGCGAACGCCTCGACGTTCGGCCCCCACTCGCTGGCCAGCACTCCAACGGTGGCGCCGGCATCCAAGGGCCACACGCTCATCAGCCGCTGCAGCGCGGCGGACGCACTCTCGACGAACGCGACGCCCTCGGCGCAGACACCCGTCAGAGCGGCAGCGGCCGCCCGGGCGGCCGCCAGGGCCGGCGCGGCCTCCGCCTCGGCGACGTACGCGCCGATCTCCGCCTCCCGGCGTGCGTGGTCGCCAACCGCCCGCAGCGTGGCGAACGAGGCTCGACCAGCCGCAGCACTGTCCAGGTGCAGCACCTGAGAGGCAGGCCGATGCGACGCCCAGACACGCCACCGCTCCGGCAATCCAGCGAGGTCCGTTGACGACGTCCCCACAGTCACAGCAGCACCAACATATGCGTCTCGGCCAACGTGTGCATCCGGCCAACATGTGCGTCCAAGCAGCTCAAGTTACCGTCTGGGCGTGCCGATCCCGAGAACTTCTCGCCCTGGTGCCCGTAGACGTAGACCTCGGTCCTATGCCTGCCGACATGTGCGTCGTTCATGTCCGGGACCGGCGCAAACGGAGTCGGCATTGACGTGCCTGATGTCGTGGCCGTAGCGTCCGCTGTTGCGTGACGGCGCGAGGAAGCCGGTGAGAATCCGGCACGGTCGCGCCACTGTGAGCCAGCCACCCCACAGGTGGCCTGGTGAGTCAGACACTTCGCCGTCACGACGCCCACCACAAGAGGGACGCAAGATCCCTGAAGGAGGCTCAACCGTGACCAGCATTTCCGTACCCACGTCACCCCGCGCCATCGCCACCCCGGTCGTCCTACCCGCAACGAAGGCCCTGTTCTGGCTGGTCGGGACCGCGGTCCTCGCGCTGGCCGTCTACTACTTCATCGGCGTCGACCAGGGCGCGATATCGGTGTTCGGCAGCGACACGCACGTGCACGAGTTCGTGCACGATGCCCGTCACTTCCTCGGCTTCCCCTGCCACTGACCCCGTCGGCGAGCCGGGAACAGACATGGAGAAGAAACTCATCCTCCGCGGCACGCTTGTCGGGGCGCTGGCAGGGCTGCTCGCGTACGTGTTCGCGCGGATCTTCGCCGAACCACAGATCCAGCACGCGATCGACTACGAATCCGGCCGCGACGCCGCCCAGGCCTTGCTGGACAAGACCGCGGGCGTGGCGGTCGAGCGGCCCGGCCCGGACATCTTCAGCCGCACCATCCAGGGCAACGTCGGCCTCGGGGTCGGCATGATCTTCTTCGGCATGGCGATGGGTGCGCTGTTCGCGGTCGCGTACGCGATCTGCCTCGGGAGGGTCGGCAACCTCCGTCCGCGCAGCGTGTCGCTTCTGGTCGCGGCGGGCGGCTTCGTCGGCATGTACCTGGTGCCGTTCATCAAATACCCGGCCAACCCGCCCTCGATCGGGCATCCCGACACCGTCCGGGAGCGCGGCACGCTGTACTTGGCGATGGTGTTCGCCTCGGTGCTGCTGCTGTGCCTGGCCGTGTGGCTTGGCCAGAAACTCAAATCGCGGTTCGGGAACTGGAACGCGAGCCTGCTCGCCGGCGCGGCGTTCATGCTCACTATCGGCGTCCTCATGCTCGTACTGCCTTCGTTCGGTCACCTTGCCGCGAACAAGGCGCAGTTCGGCAACCACGCCACCGAGACGCCGCTGCCGCTGAAGAACCCGCAAGGCGGCATCGTCTACCCGGGCTTCCCGGCCGATGTGCTGTTCAACTTCCGCCTCTACTCGGTGGCCGCCCAACTCGTCCTGTGGACGGCAATCGGTGTCGCCTTCGCGCCGCTCGCCGAGCGGCTGCTTGCGCCCCGAGACGTCACCAACCCAACCGGTGAGCCGCACCCGATCGGCGTGTGAACGCCGACGGTAGGCCGAGCCCGCTGACGGCCACCTGGGTGGCTGAGCTGACCGGGCTGGGGCCGTTCTTCGCCGTCGAAACCCACGCCGGAGCGCGTGCCGAACCTCCGTGGCGACCGATGGCCGAACTGGTCGGCGACGGTGCGGCCTTGACGGACAGGGTGCGCAGCGTGCGCGCCGCCCTGGCTGCGGCGTCCGGTCAGGCACCGGACGGTGTCGAGCTGCGGGTCGCGGCCTCAGTGACTCAGCTCGGGCTCGCGGCACGACTGATCTCACCGGTGTTGGGCGCGGCCGTCACCTCCAGCGCAGTGCCCCGCTTGGATCTTGAGGATATGTGGTGGCAGCCGGCGCTCGGGGGCGCCTTTCCGCTGTCGATACCCCTGCAACCGGCTCCGGACAAGCCCACGGGCGTGCCCGGACCTTCATCCGGGGACCTGGCCGCGCTGATCGGGCGCACGCTTCTGGACGGGCCGATCGCGGCCCTCGTGACCGCGGTGAGAAACGCTTTCCCTATCTCGCTCCAGGTCCTGTGGGGCAACGTCGCATCCGCCGTCAACGGCGCCGCGACGATGATCACCACCCAACGGCCTGAGCTCGCGCCGCGGGCGAACGCGCTTGCCGCCCGCTTGCTCAGCCGGCCGCCGCTGTCCGCGACCCGTGCGGGAGTGGGGCCGCGGTTCCGGCGACGCAGCTGCTGCCTCATCTACCGAATCAGCCCGACCGGCCGGGATGCGCTGTGCGCAGATTGCGTGCTCGGTGGCGTCTCGCCGACGGTTGTGACTGGCTGAGCTCGGGATTTGGGCTGGTAGGCGAACCACGGGGTAAAGCTCGTTGGCGGCTGGTGCGCAGCTGGGCGCGCAGGTCGCGGCGCAGGGTCGCGAAGTTCGGTCGCCGTCGGGTGGGCCAGCCAATACCCGATCCAGCGGCCAGCGCAGTAAGACTGCCGTGGTTGCGACACGTCGACGTGCCCCGACCGCTCCCCAGGAATGCTCCGGCAACTGGTGTTTGCCACCGATTGCTCCAGAAATTACTGAACCCCCCGCGATGCGGGGGGTTCAGGTTTGTAGCCCCGACCGGATTCGAACCGGCGCCACCGCCTGGAGAGGGCGGCGTCCTGGGCCACTAGACGACGGGGCCCCAGTAGTTGGTGAAGCAGTGTGACGCGGGTGGTGCGCTGGGGTACCAGGACTCGACCCTAGACTAACAGAACCAGAATCAGTTGGGCTGCCAATTACCCCATACCCCAATTCGGCCCCGCTCGGACGCACCGGCCGGGCCGTCGTCAGACTCTACCGGACTCCGCGGGGCGCTCCAAAAACGCTGCGCGCGGCGTCAGGCCGTGCGGTCGGCAGCATGGTGGTCGGCAGCGTGGTGGTCGGCAGCGTGGCGGTGGGCGGCATCGTGGTCGGCGGCATCGTGGTCGGCCGCCTCGGCGCCCGGGGCGCTCGCCGCAACCCGTGCCTCGTAGGCCGCGCGGGCCCCGGTGGCCGTGGCGTCGGCCAGCAGGTGATCCGACCCCGTCGCCGTCATGATCTTCTCGCCGAGCTTGCGGGGCAGCAGCCCGGAGACCTTGGTGATCTTGCCCATCTCGCGCGGCGCGAAGATCGCCGGGCGCGGCTTCTTCAGTGCCTTGACGATCTCCCCGGCCACGACCTCCGGCTCGATCGCCTTCGACGCCCGGGTCTGCTTGACGCCGGAGGCCAGCTCGGTCTTGACGAGCGCCGGCAGCACGTAGCCGAGCTCCACGCCGGTGCCGCGCAGCTCCCACCGCAGCGACTCGCAGAAGCCCACCACCGCGTGCTTGCTGGCGCAGTAGGTGGACGCCCCCGGCGTCGGCACCACGCCGGCCATCGACGCGAGGTTGATGATGTGGCCGGCCTGGCGCGGCTTCATCCGCTTGATCGCCTCGCGAGTGCCGTGCATGACCGCGAAGACGTTCACCTCGAACTGCCTGCGGATCGACGCCTCACTCTCGTCCTCGAACGTGATCACGGGCATGATGCCGGCATTGTTGATCAGGATGTCGATCGGCCCGAGCTCACGCTCGACCTCGTCCAGCACCGCGGTGAAGCCGGGGTGGTCGGTGACGTCGAGGCGCAGCCCCAGCACATCCGCGCCGAGCTCCTTCGCGGCGCGCTTGGTGAGGTCCTCGTCCAGATCGCCGATCGCGACGCGGGCGCCCTCGGCCACCAGTGCCGCGGCGGTGGCGCGGCCGATCCCGCGGGCCGCTCCGGTAATGAAGACGACCTTGCCGGCCAGCGAACGTCCTTGCTTTGCCATGTGATGCCACCCCTCGGCGAAACCGGTGCCTCGACAGAATGAGAACACGTTACAGTTCTTGGAGGGATGGCGCGAGAGGGGATTCCTCAGCGCTCGTCGGCAGCCGGCGCGCTGGCGGCGGCGCGGCGCTCGTAGTCGGCCCGCTCGGCGGAGCGTGCCGCGGCCGCCAGCAGCCGGTCCGAGCCGCCCAGCCGTAGCACCCACTCCCCCACGCTGCGGGGCAGTGCCCGGACGAGGCTCATCGCCCCCAGTCGCTTCGGCACGAAGACCTCCGGGCGCGGGCGGCGCAGCACGTCAACGATCGCGGCCGCCACGTCCCCGGGCTCGATCTGCGACGCGAGCGTCGTGCTCTTCACGCCGGAAGCAAGCTCCGTACGCGCAACCGTCGGCAGCACGCAGCTGATCTCGACACCGCTGCCGCGCAGCTCGAAGTGGACGGACTCGGACAGCCCCACCACGCCGTGCTTCGTGGCGCTGTAGGTGGCGGCGCCCGCGGTGCCGACCTTGCCGGCCACCGAGGCGATGTTCACGATGTGGCCGCAATGCCGTGGCCTCATCCGCCTGATCGCCTCGCGGGTGCCGTGGATGACGCCGCCCAGGTTGATCGCGAGGACGCGGGCCGTCGTGTCCACCGCCTCGTCCTCGAGGAGATCCAGCGGCATGATGCCGGCATTGTTGACGAGCACGTCGATCGGCCCCAGCTCGCGCTCCACCGCGTCGAGGAAGGCGGTGAAGCCGGCGGGATCCGTGACGTCCAGGCGCAGCCCCAGCACGTCGCCGCCGAGCTCCTTCGCGGCGCGCCTGGTCAGCTCCTCGTCGAGGTCACCGATGGCGACCCGCGCGCCCTGCGCCACGAGCGCGGCGGCGGTGGCCGCACCGATCCCCCGCGCCCCGCCGGTGACGACCACGACCTTGCCGGCGAGGGATCGAACCGTCCGTGCCATGGCGGACGCCCGTGCTACTTCAGGCGCCGGGAGAACTTGAGCTTCAGCACTTTGCTGACGATCTTGTATGCGTCCGGCTCCCTCGGGAACGACTGCATGTCCTTGCCCATGTTGAACTTCTTGCTCGTCGTCGCCTTGGACCGGCTGAACTCGCGCAGCCCGTCGTCGCCGTGAAATCGGCCGAAGCCGCTGTTGCCGACGCCGCCGAAGGGCAGCGACGGGATGCCGACGAACGTGAGGACCGAGTTGATCGTGGTGCCGCCGGCGCGCATCCGGGCGGCGATCTCGCGCCCCTTCCGCTTCGAGAACACCGAGGAGCCGAGGCCGAACGCCGTCGCGTTCGCGCGCTCGATGGCGTCGTCGACGTCCTGCGCCGTGTTGATCACGACGACCGGGCCGAACGTCTCCTCCTGAACGGCGGCCGCGTCCTCCGGCACGTCGACCAGCACGATCGGGTGCACGTACGGCGGCTTGATCGCGTCGAGCCCGCCCACGAGCGCCGTCGCACCCCGGTCCAGCGCGTCGGTGACGTGGCGGCGCACGATGTCGATCTGCGCCGGCAGGGTCATCGGGCCGTAGCTGTCGGTCTCGCCCTGCCCGACGCTCACCTTGAGCGCGTTGTCCTTCACCTTGGCGAGGAACTCCTCGCGCACCGTACGGTCGACGTAGACCCGCTCCACACCCACGCACGCCTGGCCCGCGTTCCACATGCTGCCCCAGATGATCGCCTTCGCCGCCGCGTCGAGGTCCGCGTCGGGGGCGATGATCGTGGCGTCCTTGCCGCCGAGCTCCAGCAGCACCGGCGTGAGGTTCTCCGCGCAGGCCTGCATGACCCGCCGCCCGGTCGGCACCGAGCCGGTGAACGCGATCTTGTCGACGCCGGACCCGCACAGTGCGGACCCGGTCTCGCCGAAGCCGCTTACCCAGCCGACCAGCCCGTCGGGCGCATCCGGGTTCGCCTTGTAGAACGAATCGACGGCGTACACGCCGGTGGCGACGCTGAACTCGCTCGGCTTCACGACGGCGGCGTTGCCCGCCGCGAGGGCGTAGGCCAGGCCGCAGAACACGGTGTACAGCGGGGCGTTCCACGGCGCGATGACCCCGGCGACCCCGAGCGGCAGGTACTTCACCCGGGCGTCGAAGTTCATCATCGCCAGCCCCGGGCCGACCTTGCGCTCCTTGAGCACCCGCTCCGCGTTCGCCGCCGCCCACTTGATGTCCTCAAGAGACGCCAGCAGCTCGAAGAGCACATCGCCGCGCGGCTTGGCGGTCTCCCGGTTGCCCAGGTCGCAGATCTCGTCGATGCGCTTCGCCAGGTACGACGTCCAGCGGTTCATCCGCTTCTTGCGGCCGTCGAAGCCGAGCTGCGCCCACCACGACTGCGCCGCGCGCGCCTTCGCGACCACCGCCTGGACGTCTGCTGCCCCGTGGATCGGGTAGGTGCCGACGACCTCGCCGTTGGCCGGGTTGGTGAGGTCGAACGTCTTCTGTGCGACTGCCGACTCCGGGGTGAGCTGAGCGGTCAAGATCCACCGTCCTCGCGAGAGAGTGCGCAGCCGCGCGCGAGCTGCAGAATGAGAACACGTTACAGTTTTACTGCCGGAACCGGCAATAGTTGTGCGTTGCGCTGCGAGCGGACGTGCCTGGCAGATTCGCCGGACCGTCGACAACACTGTGCACCGTGAGCGAGTAGATCGAATCTGCGCGACATCTCGCGTCCGTCGCTGCGGATCGGCATCTTCGCCGTGGGGTAGCGCTGCTGCCGACGAAGGAGCTGGTGTGGTGGCTGGCCGCCGGATCTCAAGGACCCGACTGAGCGCCGCGGCCGACGACGACGCCCTGCTCCCCGCCGCGGCTTATCA
>JAVHVL010000320.1:0-7002 GCA_032160565.1 Pseudonocardiales bacterium
TGCGCGAGCAGCTCATCGCACTGGCGGTCAAAGACGAGCAATCGCCGCTGCACGGCGTCAGCGAGGCATCGGTGACGGTCGCGGAGGGCCGCCTGACCTCCCTCGAGCGGCCTGGGGCGGCGGACACCTACGCCGAACTGCTTGCCCGCAACCACATGTCCGACGCCGAGGCGATCGGCACGTGGCGCCCACCGCCGTACGACACGCCGCACGGGCTGCTCACCTTCGGTGCGCAGTTCGCCGAGGTCGCCGTCGACCCCGAACTCGGGATCGTCCGCGTTCGCCGGCTCGGTGGCGCGTTCGCGCCCGGACGGGTGCTCAACCCGCTCCTCGCACGCAGCCAGCTGATGGGCGGCATGCTGTGGGGGATGAGCCAGGCCCTCCTGGAGGGCAACCACATGGACCCGCGATCCGGCCGCTGGGCCGCGACGAACCTGGCCGAGTACCTCGTCCCGGTCAATGCCGACGCCCCCGACGTCACTGTCGACTTCGTCGACGTGCACGACGATCTCGTCGGACCGCTCGGCGCCAAAGGCGTCGGGGAGATCGGCCAGGTCGGCGTCGCCGCCGCCATCGCCAACGCTGTCTTCCACGCGACCGGCCGCCGGATGCGTAGCCTGCCGATGGCGCCGGAGATGGTGATGGATCCGGCCGTCGCGGGGGCATGACGTTCCTCGAGCCGACCGCATCCGACCCGGTGGCGAGGCTCTCGGCGCGGCCGCCGCTCTCGGCGCCGCGGGAGTCGCTGCGACCCGCCGCGCCGTCGCAGCCGGCGCTCGGCCTGCTCGGGTTGCTGCTCGTCCTACCCATCGCGGTGGCCCTGGCCATCAGCGCCGGCGGCGACGGGTCGACCCGCGTGATCGGCCCGCTCGCCACCTACTCGCTGCCACTCGTCGCCATGGTCGCGTTCTGGTGGGAGGACTGGCCGGGCACCCGGCTGCGGTCCAGCTGGTCCGGCTGGGCCGACACCGCGCTGATCATCGCCGGCGCCGTCGTCCTGGCCGGGATCGGGCAGGTCGTCGCCGGCGGCCTCGACGTCACCGGCCTGTTCGACCCAACGCCCGGTCCGGGCCACGTGCCGACCTTCCCGACCACGCTGCCCTTGGCCGGCACGGCGTTCGTCGCGATGCTCCAGTTCACGCTCGTGGGTGAGGGCTGGCCGCTGCGGCGCCTGCCCCGGCTACCCGCCGGCCTGCTCGCGGTGGCGATCTCATGGGCGATCGCGCTGATCGTCGTATTCACCCTCGTGCAGGTGACGCCGCCACCCGGCTCGAAGGCGGTCGCCCGCGATGGGCCGGTGCCGGGCGCGGACCTCGGCACAGCGCTCGTTCTGATCAGCACCTGGCAGGTCCTCTTCTACGTCGTCTGGCGCGGCTGGCCCTTCTCGACCATCGCGGCCCGGGCACGGCGGTTGAGCTGTGCGCACGCCGTCGTGATCGCCGGTGGAACCCTCACCTACGTCATCGCGCACGATCTGCTCGGACTCGACGACACCCGGGTCGCAGCCGTTGCCGGCTGTCTTGTCGCCGCCGGGCTGGTGATCGGCATGTTGTTCGAGGATTGGCTGAGCGGCCGTCTCAGCACGCATGCCGAACGCGCCACGCTGCTGGTCCTGACGCTCGCACTCGCCGCACTACTCGCGGTCGTCCTCGGCGCAACCGCCGACGCCCTGCCTCTGGCCCGGGTCGGCCCGGACGAATGGGTCGAACACGCGGCACTCAACGCGCTCTCGATCTCGATCATCCTGCACGTCGCGATCGGCCGGCGCTGGCCGTTCCTGCGCCCCCCTCAGCGCAGCCGAGCTGGGAGGCCGCTGATTTAGTGACCCTTTGCTCGGGCCTGCGGTTGGCGGTGCCCAGATCGTCGGCCGGTGAGTGGCTCGAGTCGTGTTGGCAGCGGTATCTGCGCTTGTGGCGTCTGCCGAACCGGTATTGCGGCCTGCCAGCGTTCTGCGCGGTATGCGTGGCGGGGCTGAGCGGCCTGTTCAGGCGATGGTTCAGCCGACCGGGGTGAAGTGAAGGCCCGAACAGCCAGATTCGCGAGGTTCACCGCACCGGCCCGGGTGATCACGTCGGTGAGGATGCGGGCCTGGCCTCGGCAGCGGGCGCGACCCCACGCCTGTCGGGTGAAGTGCGCGATCTTGCGTTCTACCTTCGGGCGGGTGGCCCGGTAGCTCTGCTGCCAGCCGGCCTCACGCTGCGCGGTCTTGGCCTGCTGTGGTCGGGCTTCGTGCGGATGGATGGTGATCACCCGCCCGGATCGTGAGGTGGTGCAGGCCGCGCGCAGCGGGCAGCCTGCGCACCAGGGTGGGCAGCGGGCCACCCCGCCGCCGGAGCGCCGGGCCCGGATCGGCGCGGTGCGCCCGGCCGGGCAAGACACGGCGCTGGTGTCGGGGTCGATGACGAACTCGTCTTTGGAGTAGCCCTTGGCGTTGCGTACCGGCGGGACCTTCGCGAACACCTCGTGACCGGCTCCGGTCAGCTTGTCCAGCGTCGCGCCGTCGGCGTAGGCCGAGTCGCCGAACACCGTCACCGGCGCAAGCCGCCCACCGCCGTCGTCGCTGCCGCCGCTCGTATCAGGTTCGGCGAGCAGGTCGTCAAGGGCATCACGATCAGCCGCGTTCGCCGGCGTAACGGCCACATTGGTGATCAACTCGTCGTCGGGGTCGATCGCCAGGTGTGCCTTGTAGCCGTCGAAGGTGCGGGCCCGGGACTTGTGCCCGTGCCGGGCTTGGGTGTCGACGGTGGAGATCTCCCGGTCGGCAACTCGCGTACCTACTACCTCTCGGCAGCGAACTCGCTGACGACGAACGTGCTCGGCATCAGCACACGCTCGCAGTCGTTGCACACTCCGCCCGCCGGAGCGCCGACGAATCTCGGTGGCCTGGACACGCTGGGCTCCGCGACACCCGTGCCGCTCGACCTGCCCGACTACAACGCGCCCGACACGTACGTCTACTGGTCGTCGCCGTCGCTGAGACCGCGCCGCAGAACGTGGTGGGCTCACCGGTGCCCAACATGAAGGTGAGTGCCCCCACGGCGGAGCTCACCTCCGCGCTCGGCCCGGCCGGTCAGCTCGTGCTATTCGCCAAGATCTACGACGTGGCGGCGGACGGCACGGCGTCACTAATCCACGGCCTCGTCGCACCGATCCGCATCCCCGACCCGACCCGACCCGACCAAGACGGTGCGGATCACGCTGCCCGGCATCGCACACCAGTTCGCGGCGGGACACCGCATCGAGGTCATGCTGGCCGGCGGTGACGTGAACTACCGCGGCGGATTGACGTCGACAGCGGTGACCGTCAGTACTGGGTCGAGCGGCCAGGCGCTCACCCCGCCCGTCGTCAGCTGACCGGTCACTTCCACCGGAAGTGGACGAAGATCCGGCCGAAATTGTCGGAGTCCTTCTCCACCCGGTGATACAGGGCCTTGATCTCCTTCTGGTCGAGGAAGCGCAGCACGAGCTTCCTCAGCTGCCCCGACCCCTTCTCCGGGATGATCTCGACCAGCGGGGCGTGCTTGGCGACGGCCTCGTCGATGATCGCCCGCAGCGCCCGGTCGATGTCGGCGCCGCGGTTGTAGATGTCGTGCAGGTCCAGCTTCAGCTTCATCGGGTCCTCGGGGGTCAGCGCGGGTCGGGGCGGTCGATGTTCCAGTGCCGCGCCGGATTCGCGAGCCAGCTGCCGTCCGTCCGGGCCATCAGGCCGAACCGGCTGATCACGCGCTGGCCGCCCTCGATGTCGCCGTAGAGCAGGTCGACCGTCATGATCCCCCCGCTCTCTATCGCGCGCCGGACCGGACCGAATTCCTCGGCATGCGGGTCCCGGAGCGCACCCTGCCAGAATCCGATGTCCCCTGCCGCCACGTAGATGTCGCGGGTGAGCGCGTGGAAGTCCTCGAGCGCCGGATGCGGCACTGCGCTGGTGAGCTGGTCCGGGTGCACCACCCAGCCGTGCAGGATCGCGAGCCCGGTCCCGACGTTGCGAAGAGACATCGCCAGGTAGATCGCCTCGTCGGTGACCTCTGCGCTTCCGCCGCTGCCCGCGATGTGGACCCAGTGCTGGTCGACGAACGTGATCTTCTGGTCCGGATCCTGCGTGCGGGAGGCGAGCAGCAGCGGACGCACGCCGGCGAGCAGCGAGCGCTCCGCCGTCCGCGCGCTGCGGTTCGACGACCGCACGGCGCTGTATGTCGCCACGGCCAGGACGAACGTTCCGCCTGCGGTTGCGAATGAGGAGATCGTCGCCCAGTCGGCCATGACGACACGCTAGCCTCACGGCCGTGGTGCGCAGCCTCGACGACGACATCTATCGGTGGATCGCCGCCGCGCTCATCGCCGACGGGCGCAGCACGCTGCGCAGCCTGGCTGAGGTGACCGGGCTGTCCGTGTCCGCCGTGCAGGGACGGTCCGCCGCCTCAAGGCCGACGGCGTGATCCGTGGCTACACGGCGCTGATCGATCCGGAGTCGGTCGGCCTGCCGCTCGCGGCGATGATGGCGATCACGCCGCTCGACCCGGCGCACGAGTACGACATCCCTGAACGCGCCGAGGCCTCGATCTGCCGCCTTAAGGGCGGAAAAGTGCCTATTGCGGGCAGAGACCTCAGGGTGGCTAACGTTGAAAGCGAGCCGTACCGGGACCACAAGTAGTCCAGCCTGCTCGGCTCGTTTCTGGGTCGCGACGACCCGGTCTAGCCTTGCTTATTCAGGTCGCTCGCGGTGATCGTTTGGCAAGCTCTTGTTGATCTTCGTTGGTGCCTGCCGTCGTCGGGGTGTGGTTGATTGGTCGGCCGCCAGTGCGTTCCGGTCGCCCTTAGCAAGGGCGTCCTCATGTCTGAGTTGCCGCGCGATGAACATGACGAAGTCGGTCACCTCAGGACCGCCAACGTCGTGCCCCAACCCCTGATACACGACGTTCTCCGGTGACGTGTGCGCCGCCATCCAGGCCTGCGTGCGAGCGATCGCTTGCCGCGGAATAACAGGGTCCAATTCGCCTCGTCCCCAAAAGACGGGCGGTCGCTGATGGGCAAGCACCTGATCGCCTGGCTGGGAGTCGTCGACGACGAAACCCGCGAGCTGCACACCATAGCCAAAACGTTCCGGGGCGCGACGCAGCAACTGTAGGACCATCGCGCCGCCTTGGGAAAACCCGAGAAGACCGATCGATGACGCGGAATGAAGAGTGTTCAGCCAATCAAGCACAGCGTCAGTTGCGTTATTGGCGACCGTAGGCTGTGGGTCCCCGATCGCATTCCCCCGACTCGGAAACCAGGCGTACCCGCCCGCCTCGGCGTACGGGGCGCGCACTGACGCAACGACGAGCTCGCGGGGGAAAAGATGCGCGAATCCGAATAGGTGCCTCTCGTCGTAACTCCAGCCGTGCATCAGCACGATAAGCGGGCGATCGGCCCGCTCCGATTCCGGCGCCGACCAGAGCACGTACCTGGGGTCTAGCGCGATCGTCGGGGACATGCGCAAACCTTCTTCCATGGCAAGCCGGCGCCCTGAAAGCCGGCAATATCGGGTCCACTCAGCAGAACGCCTTCGGTCAGCTGGTTCGTCAAGGTGCCTCCAGCCCGGCAGCGCCATACAAGACCCGTTCGGTTGGCTGTCATGCCAACGACACCGAGCGATCCGCAAGCAGCGAGCCGGGCGACCGCTGCATTGATGTCGGACTTGCAGCACCTCCTGTGCTTGATCTGCCTACCGCGCAGTCCCACTGTGTGGGAGTTGCGAACTGCGCGTCCAAGACCGGTGCGGTCGTCGGCGATACCCGCCGGGCATTGCGCTGCGTGACTCCGGTCCACGAACCCCGTTCGTCGAGCCGGTTCGGTAACAACACTCGCGGAGTTCGGATGGCATCGCGGGCGGCCCTGGCGCGCTCAAATGAGGAGGCTGCCGCCATCGACGTTGAGCACGGTCCCGGTGCCGTAGCTCTGGGTCATGCAGTAGAGGTAGGCCTGCGCAATGTCATCCACCTCACCGACGCGTCCGACGGGCAACGATTCACCCATCTGCGCATACAAGTTGTTGCGGTCGGCCTCGCTCAGCTGCGACCACAGCGGGCTGCGCACCACCCCAGGTGCGACGGCATTCACCCTGATCGGCGCGAGGTCGAGCGCCAGTGCGCGGGTCAGCGAGTTCACCCCGCCGCAGACGCTGGCGGCAAGCGCCCACCCGGCCCCTGGGCGTTCGCCGGCGCTGCCGGAGGTGAGCGTGACCGAGCCGGCGGGTCGGAGGTGACCGGCCGCGGCATGCACAATGTTCAGGGCGCCGAAGTAGCGGGTCTGGAAGAAGCCGCGAGCGCGGTCGACGTTCAAGTCGCGGATCGGCATGAGTGACAGTGCCTCGCCGGCGGTGTAGACAACGTGATCAACCGCGTCGAGTGAGTCGAAGAGGCGACTGGCCGCGTCGCCGTCGGTGACATCGAGCACCTGCCGGTGGCAGATGCTCCAAGGCGGGCGACCGCGGTGTCGACCCTGGACTGGCGGCTGGACGCGACTACAACCTGGGCCCCCTCCGCGACGCTTGCTTCTGCGACCGCGAGGCCGATCCCTGACGTGCCGCCGATGATGACGACACGCTGATCCTGCAAGCGCATTCTCTGCTCCCTCGAGTGATGGTCGGCCTGTGGTGGATCCAAGACGAACGTCTAGGTCGCGCTCGGGCTGTGCTGACGAATGGGCTCCGCCGCCCACCCCCCGATGCCACAAGGTCGAGCACGACCGTCCGCGCGAGGCCGGCCCCGAAACCCCGCCCGCACCATGGACCGCAACGTCAGATCAATATCGACCAAATCAATGTCTTGTATCGAAGGCTCGCGGCTCACATCGGCTCACCCCGCAACAGAAGAGTGACGTCGATGTTGCCGCGCGTGGCGTTGGAGTAGGGGCACACGTCGTGGGCGGCTCGAACCAGCTCCGCGGCCGTCGCCCGGTCGGCGACTGACGTCAGAGCGATATCGAGCGTGACGGCGAGTTTGAATCCTCCTTCACCGGTCG
>JAVHVL010000642.1:0-30459 GCA_032160565.1 Pseudonocardiales bacterium
ATCATGCGGGACACGCCGCATCTGGTCGTAGACGGCGAGTCGCTCTGGTTCTGCAACCCGCACTGCCGCGAAACCTACGCCACCATCTCGGGACAATAGGCCTTGTTCGTCAACGGAATCGTGCTCGCGGGCGGCGGATCACGAAGGGTCGGCCGGCCGAAACCGTTGCTGCCGCTGCGCGGGGCCACGCTGCTCGACGCAACGGTGACGCTCGCGCGCGGCTGCGGGTCATCCCTGCGAACGACGGTGAACCGGGTCGACGGTCGTGCCGACGGCGTAGTGCTGCTGCTCGGCGATCAGTCGGACGTGCAGATCGACGTCGACGCGTGGGAGGACTACGAAGCGCTGCTAGCCGCAGAAGTTGGCTCACGATGAATGCCGAGTTCGCCGACGCCGACGACGTGCAGCGCCGTCTCGACCGGATCGACTACCTCGTCGACGAAGGCATGGCCACCGCGCTGTACCTGGCGACGGTCCTCGGCCAGCCACTGCTGCTCGAGGGCGAGCCGGGAGTGGGCAAGACTGCGGCGGCGAAGGCGCTGGCCGTTGCGCTGGACACCCCCCTCATCCGGTTGCAGTGCTACGAGGGGCTGACCGCCGGCGAGTCCCTGTACGAATGGAACTATCAGCGGCAGCTGCTCGCGATCCGGCTCGGCGAGGCCGCGCCAGGGACTCCGACGAAGGCTGATCTCTTCACCGAGGAGTTCCTGCAGGAGCGCGCCATCCTGCGCGCGGTCCGTTACGACGGCCCGCGTCCGCCGGTACTTCTCATCGACGAGATCGATCGGGCCGACGACGAGTTCGAGGCACTGCTGTTCGAGTTCCTGGGCGAGGCGTCGGTGACAGTCCCCGAACTCGGCACGTTCACCGCGGCCCGCCGGCCGATCGTCGTGTTGACGTCCAACCGCAGCCGGGAGCTTCACGACGCGCTGCGGCGACGATGCCTCTATCACTGGATCGACTTCCCGTCGGCGCTGCGAGCCGCCGAGATCGTGCGCCGGTCCGTGCCGTCTGCGAATGAGGCGCTCATCGGCTCGACGACCGAGTTCATCGGCCGCGTGCGGGAGCTCGACCTCGACAAGAAACCGGGGATGGCCGAGGCAATCGACTGGGTCTCCGCGCTCTCGGCACTCGGTGTCACCGACCTGATCCGGCCGGACATCATCCGCACTCTCGGCTCGATCGCGAAGACACCGGATGACCGCACCACCATCGTGTCGGTCCTCGAGGATCTGGGTTTCGCCCAGACCGAATCCGCTTGAGTTCACATCGAAGGGGCCCTTGATGAAGATCGACAACGAGTTCACCATGGGCGTCCCCGTCGAACGCGAGTGGAAAGTGCTCACCGACCTGGAGGGCATCGCCCGCGGTTCGGCGTACAGGCGCCTCGTCCCGCTCACAGTCCTGGTCGTGATCGTCGTCGCAGTGATTGTGTACGTCATTGTCCGGTAGTACCGGCGGGTCCGCGCTCCTGCGCGGGATAGACCGGGCCGCGTTCGCCGTCGCGCTTGCGGTGCGGCTGCGATCACGAGGCGTCCCGGTCGGGTTCACCGCCATCGACGACTTCGTCCGCGCTCTGGACGCGATGCCTCCCGACTCCCGCTCCCGGCTGTACTGGACTGCCCGAATCACCTACACCCGTCGGCATGCGGAGCTGGCGGTCTTCGACGCGGTGTTCGCCAGCGTCTTCGACGACGCAGTACTCGAGCTGGACCCGAACGCACGGCGGCGCCCACGGCCCAACGCCGTCCCGGACGACGAACGTTTCGCGTCGGTGCCGGGCGGCTCGCCGGAGGAGGAGGCCGGCTCGGGGTTGCCCTGGATGACGCTGCCCAAGATCGTCGCTGACGCTGAAGAGTCGGAGCGGACGCTCGCTGTCCCGGAGCGGTTGCCAAGCGATGTCGCGGCCCTGGTCGACGTCCCGTTCGAGCAGTTGGACGCCGAGAACACCGAACTGCTCGGCCGGTGGTTGTCGTCGGTCGTGCATTCGTGGCCGACGCGACGCTCGCGGCGAATGCGGATCGATCGAGGTGGGCACCGGGTAGCTCTGCGGCCGACCATTGCACGATCGCGGCGCACCGGATGGGAACCGGTCGAATTGGTCCGCGTCACGCCGGTCGACAAGCCCCGTCCGGTGATGATGCTGTGCGATGTCAGCCAGTCCATGCAGGCGCAGGCCCCCGCCTACCTCACCCTGATGCGGGCGTTGGCTCTCGCCGACGCGGAGGTGTTTGCCTTTGCCACGACGCTGACCCGCCTCACGTCCGTCCTCACCCACCGTTCGAGCGATGTCGCCATCGAACAGGCCACAGCGAAGGTGACCGACCGGTTCACCGGAACGCGCATCGCGACGAACATTCAGGCCCTGCTGGCCTCCCACCACGCAGGGGCGGTCCGCGGCGCAGTGGTGATCATCGCCTCGGACGGCTGGGACAGCGATCCGCCGGAGCAGCTGGCCGCGGCGATGGCTCGGCTGCAGCGACGCGCCTTCCGGGTGATCTGGATGAACCCGCGGGCCGGGGCTCAGGGGTTCGAACCGCGCGTAGCCACGATGGCGGCGGCGCTGCCGTACTGCGACCGGCTGATTCCGGCCGATACGTTTCGCTCGCTGGCCACGGTCGTCGCGGAGATCGCCCTTTGCGCGCGGCCGAGGTGAGCGGGCACGTCGGTCAGCTCCACAGGGTCACGTGGATCGACGGCCGGAAGCGGCCGACCGTGACGCCGGAGCCCCGCACCATGGCCTGCGTTGCACGAGGAGTTGTGACAAAGCGGATCAGCTCGGCGACGACCGCGGCAGCGCCGCGGTCGGCGAGCGCGAGCGTGCTCCAGACCCCGTCCGCCTGCAGCGCCGGACCGGCGACACGTACCAGGTCGCCCTTTGCGATGTCCTGCGAGACGGCGAAGGCCACTGCCAACGTGATGCCTTTGTCCCGTTTGGCCTCCTCGATGGCGGCCGCGTGACTCTGGAAGATTCGCTGGCGCTCATCCGGCACGTTGAGTCTTTGCAGGATGCCGGGAACGAGTCCGACGTCGGACGCGGCCGACGGCCCCAGCAGCCAGGTCTGCTCCCGCAGCTGGCCCGGGCTTGCGTGGATCTTCGTCACCGGATCGTCGGGGCTGGCCACCGCGATGACCTGATAGTTGAGGAAAGGCGTGCAGGCGATCGATTCGTCGAGGGACGGCGGCCGCGGACCGATTGCGACGTCGATCGAGCGGGTCAGCAAGAGGTCCGCGAAGCTCCGCGGACTGTGCACGCTCAGTTCGACATCCAGATCGTCGGCGCGACTGGCGAACAGGTCGATGAGACCTGGCGCCGCATGCTCGGCGAACAGGCTGGAGGCGGCGACCCGGAGCAGTCGACGCCCGCCGCCGGCCTGGCTCACTTCGAGGATCGTTCGGTCCTGCAGCCCGAGCATCTCTGCCGCACGGCTCGCCAGGCGCAGACCGCCCGGGGTGAACGCCAAGCCGGACCCGGTGCGGATGAAGAGGCGATCACCGAGTTCCTTGCGCAGCTGGCCTACGTGCAGCGATACCGCGGCCTCCGAGACGCCGAGGTCGGCGGCCGCCTTCTTGACCGAACCGAGCCGCACAATCGCTGCGAACGCGCGCAGCTGGGTCGGTGTCATCTTGGCAGTCCTTGGAGAGGGGTCGGCGCTCCGCGACGACACACCGAAACTACCTCGTCGGTCCCCTCGCAGTGTGCGAACGAAAACCGTCCGGCGGCGAGTTCTATTCGACTCGCGGGTCATCCGTTCTGCCTGACGACTCGGGTTCCGCCCGCGGCCCAGTAGCCACGGCGCCTACCGATCGACCGAGTCCGGCGCACGGGCATCACACGACGCCGGGGCTGCCTGGTCGGTCTGTCGAGGACGCCGCATGCTGACGACGACCGCCACGGTAAGCGCGGCGACGATGACGGCGAGGCTGAGTAGCGAGGGGATTCGCGGTATCGAGGTGCTGATCGTCTCGTGCCCGGCCTGCAAGAAGAGCTTGGCGCCGATGAACGCCAGGATGAACGCCAGTGCCTTGCCGAGGTGGTGGAATCGGTCGAGCATGCCGGACAGCAGGAAATACAGGGCGCGCAGGCCGAGGATCGCGAACGCGTTGCTCGAGTAGACGATGAACGCGTTGTCGCTGACCGCAAGCACGGCGGGCACGCTATCGACGGCGAAGATGATGTCGGCCGCTTCGATCGCCGCAACGACGGCGAGCAGCGGGGTGCCGATCCGCCTGCCGGCCTCGCGGATGACGAACCGGGTGCCGTGGTACTCGTCGGTGATCGGGACCAGTTTGCGCAGCAGCCGCACCGACAGGCTCTTGCCCGGGTCCATGTTGTCCTCGCCGCCGCCCCCACGCAGCAGCTTGAGTGCGCTCCAGACCAGGACGGCACCGAAGAGGAACAGCACCGCAGTGAAACGGGTGACGACGGCGACACCCGCAGCGAGGAAGATGCCGCGGAACAGCAACGCTCCCAGCACGCCGAAGAACAGCACCCGGTGTTGGTAGGCCCGTGGCACCTTGAAGTAGGCGAAGATCACCGCGAACACGAACAGGTTGTCCACCGACAGGCTCTTTTCGAGCAACCACGCGGTCGTGAAATCGACGGCGGAGCCGGTGCCCAGCGTAAGGCCGAGCACGAGCGCGAAAGCCAGCGAGACACCGACCCACACGCCGCTCCAGGCCGCGGCCTCGCGGAAACCGATGACGTGTGCGGCGCGGTGGGCGACCAGGTCGACGGTCAGCATGACGAGCACGACCGCGGCAAACGCGATCCAGCCCCACAGCGGGACGGTCATCGCCGGCCGCTTGTCGTCATCACGTTCTTGGCCGGGTCGGGTGTAGGAGATGGGCGCGTTGTCATCATGAGCTCCGAGGGTCGCCGGAGGCCGCCGGTCAGCCGTCCGTACCCATCACACTGGTTGGCGCCGTAACGGCTTGGGCAGTCCGATCCCGGCCACGTTCGCCGCTGTTCCTTGCAGCGTCTCGGCAACCTCGATGCTCTACGCGTCGAGCGGTGTCGCCGGCCAGTCGAGCAGCTTCGCGCCGAGAACGGCGGCGTGGAGGGTGAATCGCTGCATCGCGAGGGTGGGGTCGTGGCCGGTGAGCCGGTGCACTCGGTCCAAGCGGTAGGTAACCGCTCGCACGGACAGGTGCATCGATCGTGCTGCCTGCGCGGCGTTGCCGCCGGCGTCGAAATAGGCGGCCAGCGTGTCGAGCAGCGGTCGGGCGCCGCCGCGCGCGCGCTCTAGCGGCGCCAGCACGACGCTGACGAGCTCGATGATGGCGCCGCGGTCGCGCAGCAACACCTGGTACACCAGGAGGTCCGTGGCGAGGACGACCGGCTCCTGGATGCCGAGCCTGGCAGCCAGGTCCAGCGCGTTGCGCGCTTGCTCGTAGGACGCGAGGACGCCGGCGGAACCCGGTCCGGGGCGGCCGATGCCGACCTGCCAGGCACCAACCTCGGCGCGGCGGCGCAGGTCCACCCCGCCCTCATCTGACCTCGCCCGGGCGAGCACGCCGCGCAACGCCCGGATCAGATCGGTGATCGCGTCGGCGGTGGCTGCACCGAAGACGACGACCAGCCGTGCGTCCTTGCTCGCCACCAGCGCCTCACCGCCGCCCGCGCGGTCCTGCACGGCCCGCTCGATGACCCCCATCAGCGGCGTGCCGTCGGTGAATGGTCGCTCAGCGCGCACGACGGCTACGGCGTGCGGCCCGGTCAGGTCCAACCCGAAACCGGCCGCGCGATCCAGCAGCCCGGCAACATCAGCTCCGCTGGACAGCAGATCGTCGATGAATTCCCGGCGCGCCGACTCCTGTTCACGGACCAGGCCGCGCCGGGCTTGTTGATATCCCTCGGCCAGGGCCGCGACCGCGTCGTCCACCGCGCGCAGCACCACCTCCCCGGCGATGACCAACGCGCCCGGCCCGGCCGCCGCTTCCTGGACGGCCGGCAGGTGGCGCCACAACCGCCAGGCAGCCGACAGGTACAGATCCAGCACCGCGGGGAGCGCGACGCCGTCCCGAGCGGCCTGCTGACCGCGGACCCGGCAGCGCTGCACCTGGCCGCGCGAGATGCGGCGACCCGCGGCGACCGCCGCGGCAACGCTTGCCAGGAAGTCCCCGAGCAGCTCGGCATCCACCCCACCGGAATCCGTCGCCGCGTCCGCGCCGACTCGCTGCAATACGTCGCTCGGGATCTCCCCCTGCGCACGCGCCGAACCACGCCGTCCAGTCCCCACCGACTCATCTTGCCGGAATCCGGCACGTTGGCGCGCGACCGTCGTCCGGAGAACGACTGCACCTGCCGGGATCGGAAAGGGCATCGTCGAGTACATCGGCGGACAGCCGCTCGCGGGACCGTCATTCCGGGGCACACATCAACCGGCTGGCCGCGCCGACCACGACGACCAGGAAAGGAGCATCGCCATGAGCCCGCAGCTGACTTGCCCGAGGTGCGCCGGCGACATGCGCAGCTACGAACGTAGCGGCGTGGAGATCGACCAATGCACCCAGTGCCTCGGCATCTACCTCGACCGCGGCGAACTACCGCGGCTCATCGAAGCCGAGGCAGCCTATTTCCAGCCCCAGCAACCGCTACCCGCGCCCGCGCACCGCTGAAGCGGCGGAGCGCGCGGTCGGCTGCATAGGCCCAACATTCTGTGCAGAGCACGTCGACACCGGACCGCAGCCGACCGACCCCTGTCGGCCAAATGCGATGTCTCCTGACATCCCGCACCTGGGTCCGAGCATCCTTGCCGTCTGCTGGTCCGTTCTCGTTCATTCGCATGAGGCGGATAGGGATGGCTGTCGATACGTTCGCCGGTGCGGGCCGGGCGGGCGGTGCAGCGTCAGACCGTCCCGATCCGCAGCCTCGATTCGAGGGTCTTTCGGGTGTGCCCCCGCGCGTGCACGACCTGGAGGTTTGGGGGGCGCGACGTGCACCAGGATCTGGCTGCGCGGCACGTAGCGGTGGGCTGCGGCCGTGCCCCACCCCCCTGCGCCGGAACCCGCCTGCGAAGTATCGCTTGTGTTCGTCGGTGTATGCCTGGCCGCCAAGGACTCCTCGATGGGGGGCCGCCTCGTGAAGACCGCCCGACAGTCGACGATGCCCTGCCCGGAGAGCCCGTTCATGGGACTCAGCCCAACCCCACACGTTGAGAACGCCAGATCGGAGCAAGATCGGCCGAAGCGCATTGCCGGAAATCTCGGCGCAATTCCGTCCGACGCCTCCGTCGACGTCAGGGCACAGGACCGCGCTCGCGGACACCTGTCGAGGCTCATGACGAACCGGGCAAGCAGGACGATCGACGTTGTTCTGTCGCTCATCGTGATGCTGGAGCTCATCCGCAGTGCACCACGTGCGGTTGCCGCCCTGGCCGGCGTCGTCATCGTGGCCAGCAGCCTCCCGCTTCTCTTCCGGCGCCGGGCCCCCATCACCGTCCTCTGCTGGACGACGGCTACCTGTGCAGCGGGATTCGCGCTCGGATTCGGGTGGACTCCGCTGCCCTACGCCCCATTGGTGGCACTGTTCACGGCCGCCTCGTTGGTCGGGCCAAGCCGGTCGCTGAAGGCGGCCACCGCCTGCTCGACACTCCTCATCACGTCCGTTGCGATCACCCAGGGAGTCGCCGACGACGATTGGTTCATCGACTGGCCGATCTCACTCGCAGGCGCGTGGATTCTCGGATACGGCGTCCTGATCTCCCGCGCCCGTACCGGACTCCTCGAACGGCAGGCTGACCAGATCACCAAGGACCAGGCAGCGGCGACGCGGCTGGCGATCCAGCAGGAGCGGGCCGGGATCGCCCGCGAGCTGCACGACATCGTCGCCCACAACGTCAGCGTCATGGTGGTGCAGGCGAGTGCAGCCAATCGCTCCGCATGCCTGGATTCCGAACAGGCTCGAGAGACACTGGCGTCCGTCGCGACGATCGGGCGATCCGCGCTCTTGGAGATGCGCCGGCTCCTCGATGTGTTGGACACCGAGGACGAGCCGCCGGATCACTGGCCGCTGCCGCGGCTGGAACAGATTCCGGTGCTGGTCATGCACGTTCGGCAGGCGGGGCTGCCGGTCCGTCTGGAGGTTCACGGCGACGTCCGACCACTGCCCGCGGGCCTGGAGCTCAATGCGTATCGCATCGTTCAGGAGGCGCTGACGAACACGCTCAAGCATGCCGGGCCGGCTACCGCACAGGTGACCATCTCGTATCACGCCGACTCGTTGGAGCTGTACGTCCAGGACTCCGGACGCGGCCCCGAGCAACTGAGCGTTGGACGGGGGCTCGTCGGAATGCGGGAGCGGGTCGGCCTGGTAGGTGGTGTGCTCGACGTCGGCGCCGGGCAGAACGGTGGCTTCGTGGTCGCGGCTCTGCTGCCAGTGCATGAAGTCCAGCAGGGCGGCGTGATCCCATGACGATCAGGGTTCTGATCGCGGATGACCAGCCGATGCTGCGCGGCGCGCTGCGGATGTACCTGTCGGCCGAACCCGACATCGAGGTCATCGGCGAGGCATCGAACGGTCAGGAGGCGGTGGCACTCGCGGAGCGACTTCGTCCCGACGTCATCGCCATGGACATCCGGATGCCTGTGATGGACGGGCTGGCGGCAACGGAGAAGGCCATCACCACCGGCGCGAGGGTCATGGTGATAACCACCTTCCACATTGACGAGTACGTCGTCGAAGCGCTGCGCCGCGGCGCCAGCGGATTCGTCCTGAAGGATGCGACGCCGGAGGAGCTGGTGCATGCCGTTCGCGTCATCGCGGCGGGCGAGGCCCTCCTCTCGCCGAGCGTCACAAGACGGCTGCTCGAACGATTCGCCAAGCGTCTTCCACCCGATACGTCACAGGGTGCGGCCCTGCAAGGGTTGACCACGAGGGAACGCACGGTTCTGGACCTGGTCGCCAAGGGCTTGCCGAACCGGGAGATCGGTAAGGTGCTGCATCTGGCGCCCAGCAGCGTGAAGACGCACGTCAGCCACCTGCTCGCCAAGTTGAGTCTCGCCGACCGGGTACACCTCGTGATCTTCGCGTACGAGCACGGCCTCGTCGAACGCGGTTTCATCTGACCGGCGATTCAGCCGACCGCCGTCGCGGTGCACAAGCGCTGCAGCGGCGCCGTCTGGGCGTAGACGTCCTTGCTGACGTGGCGGCCGCGCCGGTCCTGCCTGATGACCTCATCGCGGATCGTGGTCAGCTCATCGGCACTGAGCTGCGTGACCTTCTCCAGCTGGAGCACCTCGGCGCTGGTGCCACCGACGGCGCCGACCTTGATGGCGCCCAGCCCCGCGGCGTAGTACTTGAGCTGGTGGCCGCCCGCTGGGTCGAGTGGCGCCCACTCGTCGATCACGAGCACGTTCTGGAAGCACCCCGCTGTCACACACACACGGAGTCCGGTCTGGGCCACTTCCGCGCAATCGAAGAAGTCGACCTGCGGCGCGTAGCCCTGCAGGTAGGGGCCGGCGCCCGGCCGAGGCCTGTCGAGCATGGCGATGCCGGCGACCGCGCCGTCGATTCCGGCGATCCAGGTGCTCGGCGCGCCCACCAGGTGCCGGCCTTCGTACTCCTCCGGGTACTCACCGACGTTCCACACCCGCCCGCTGTTGTCCTGGGCTTCGAACGCCAGCTCCGACTCCTGCAATTCGCCGTCCTGGATGTCACGTTCGAAGATCACGAGAGTCCGCACGCCGTTGATGACCTTCGTGAGGTCCGTGACCGTGGTGAGGATGCGGTGGTCATGCAGCAAGCCGTCATCCTCACGAACCGAGCCGTGCAGCACGAAGTTCGCTCCCGGAACGAGCGGCAGCCACCTGTTCGTGATCGCCGGCCGGCTCGGGAACCTGCCTGGATCGAACGTTGCCACTGCGCCACACGGTCCGCTGTCCGCGGCCGAGTTCGTCGAGGGTGCCGCCGCCGCGCTCGCCGGCGCAAGGGCCACCGTCAGCGCGGACACCATGGCCAGTGTCAGTACCCCAGGCTGAGCGTGACCGGACATGTGAACCATCGCCCTTCCGAGACGGACCGCTAGACGGAGGTGGGAACAAGGGGCGGCGCCGCGGCTCTCCGTTCGCGCCTGGACTTGCCGAATCGCAGGTAGAGCGACGGGACCACGAACAGGTTCAGCAGCGTCGACGTGAAGAGTCCACCGAGGATGACCACAGCGACGGGATACTCGATCTCGTGCCCCGGCCGATCACCGAGTACCACCAGCGGGACCACGGCCAGCGCCGTTGCCAGCGAGGTCATCAAGATCGGCGAGAGCCGTTCACGTGCGCCCCGCAGGACCAATGCCGGCCCGAAGCGCTCACCCTCTACCCGTTCTAGATGCTGGCAGTGGTTGATGAGCAGGATCCCGTTGCGCGCAGCGATACCGAAGACGGTGAAGAACCCCACCAATGAGCCCAGGGACACCACGCCGCCACTGAAGTAGTTGGCCAGGACTCCGCCGACCAGCGCCATGGGCAGCGTGATGAAGATCAGCGCGGCGAGGCGCATGCTGCCGAAGGAGACCTGGAGCAGGAGCAGGATCGCGATGGCCGTGAAGATCGCGACCCGGTACAGGCTGGCTTGCGCTGCCTGCCGCTCGCGGTACTCGCCGAGCAGCTCCGCGTGGTAGCCGCGCGGGAACGTCACGCTGGCAAGGGCCTTCTTAACCTCGTTCGCGACGGAGCCCAGATCACGCCCGCGGACGTTCGCGGCGACATCGAGGCGGCGCGAGTCGTTCTCGCGCTCGATCACGTTGGCGACCGGACCGACGCTCACGCGAGCGACGTCGGAAAGGTGCACGACCGTTCCGGACGGGGTGTCGATCGGCAGCGCGCTTATCGCCTGCACGCTGGAGCGGGTCTCCGGAGTGCTCCACACGACGGTGTCGTACGCCTTGCCGTCCCGGAAGATGTCGCCGACCTCTTCACCCGCCACCAGCGTCGCCGCCGCCCGCCGGATATCCCCGGGCTTGAGCCCGTAGCGGGCCGCTTCGCTGACGTCCACCTCGACCCGAACCTGCGGCTGGTCCAGCGACAGATCCACGTGGTCGTCGGTGATCCCGCGAATCTCGGCGATGTTGTGCTGGATCTCGAGCCCCTTCTCCCGGAGCACGTCCAGGTCCTCGCCGAAGATCCGGATCACGATCGGCTCCTTTGCGCCGGTCAGGACCTCCTCGATTCGCTCGTTCAGGTACGTGAACAGGTCCCGGTACACACCTGGGTACTTGGAGATCACCTCTTCGATCTTTGCAACCGTCTTGTCATGATCGGCGTCCTTGTCCAGCGCGACCCAGTTCTCGCCGAAGTTGACCCCGACCACTTCCTCGCCGAGAAACGCTTGCCCGATGTGCGAACCGAACGTGCTGACACCGGGGATGGCCCGCAGCTCGCGGCTGACCTTGATCGTCAAGCGATCCTGTTCGGCGATCGAGGTGCCCGGCGTCGAGATGAAGTGCATGAGGAAGTTGCTCTCCTTGAACGTGGGGAACAGGGCCTGCCCCAACTGGGGAACGACGAGCGCGGTAGCGATCACCAGTACGGCACAGCCGGTGTAGGCCCGGCGCGGGCGGTTGATGATTCGGGCGAGCAGGCTGCTGTATCCGCTCTGCAGCCTGCGCACGAGCGGTGACTCGTGGCGCTCCACGGGCGCGTTGCGAAGCATGATGAGACACAGCGCCGGGGTGACGGTCAGGGCCACCACCATCGACGCGACGATGGCCAGCGTGTACGCGATCGCGAGCGGCCTGAAGAAGGATCCGGTCAGCCCCTGGAGCAGAAATACGGGGACGGCGGCCGCGACGATGATCAAGGTGGCATAGACGATCGGGCTCCGTACCTCGAGCGAGGCCTTGAGGATCACCGAACCGGTCGAGGCAGGGCTGCCCGCTCGCCGATGCTGGCGGAGTCTTCGCAGGATGTTCTCCACGTCGATGATCGCGTCGTCCACCACCGCCCCGAGGGCGATAACCAAACCGGCAAGCGTCATGGAATTGACCGTGTCGCCATGCCAGTGCAGCACCAACATGGTCGCCATCAGCGAGAGAGGAATGGTCAGCAGGCTGATCAGGGCGACGCGCCATTCGAAGAGAAAGAGCGCGAGAATCACCACGACCAGGATGAATCCGAGGACGAGTGCCTGGGTCAGATTGTGGATCGCCGCGCGGATGAAGTTCTCCTGCCGGAAGATCTTGGTGTCGAAGGTGATTCCGGGCAGGCCGGGTTGGAGGGACTTGATGGCGTCGTTGACCCCGCGCGTGACCTTGAGGGTGTCTCCCCAGGGCAGCTTCTCCACCACCAGCAGCAGCCCCGGTCCGTCGTTGACGATCGCATCACCGATCAGCGGCTGGTGATCCTCCTTCACCTGGGCGATCTGCCCGAGCGGCACTTTGGCGCCGCGCTTGCTCGCCACGGTGATCCGCGCGAGGTCGGCCGGCGTCACGATCGGGAGCACGTGCCGGAGGCCGATCCGCTGCGCCGCGGTATCGATCGCGCCACCGGTGCCGATGACCGATCCGCTGGAGTACCGGAGTAGCCCCGAGTCGACCGAAGCGGCCGTCGCCTCCATGACGCTGTTCAGCGTGACGCCGTTCGCCTGCATCTTCTCCGGTTCGAGCTGCACCGTCATCATGTGCAACCGCTCGCCCCAGATGGCGACGTTGGCAACGCCGGGCACTCGCATCAACCGGGCCCGGATCGTCCAGTACGCCATCATCGACATCGCTATCAACGAGTGATCCTTCGATGTCATACCGATCTGCTCGACGCGGCTGGTAGCCGCAACCGGTGGCAGCATGACCGGCGGGGAAGCCCAGGTCGGTAGCGTCGGAGTGACGATCGCGAGCCGCTCCTGCACCAGCTGCCGCGCTCGCCATTGATCCGTGCCCTGCTTGAAGATCAGCACGACCGACGACAGCTGGGGCACCGACTTCGACCGCATGTCGGTCAGCCCCTGGATGCCATTCAGGACCTGCTCCACGGGGACGCTGACGAGCGACTCCACGTCGGTGGTGGAGAGGCCGAGGCAGATGGTCTGGATCTCCACCTGCGGCGGGGCAAACTCGGGAAACACGTCGACCCTGGTGTTGCGCAGATCGACCACGCCAAAGGCCATCATCGCTGCTGCCAGCGCGACCACGAGGAAGCGGAACTTGAGGCTGGACCCGACGATGAATCCCATCAAGGTAGGGCGCCCCGGCGCGGTCATGGCTACTCGCCGCTGACGGTGTACTCGCTGCCGAGCAGTTCAGCGGCACCGACGGTGACGACCGCGGTATTGACGGGCGGACCCGCCGACAGGATCGCCGTGTCACCCGAGACGCGGACAATCGTGACCTGCGTCCGGACGAAGGACAGCTCCTTCGTCGTCATGTAGACCCAGGTGAGACCGTCCTTGTCGTAGAGAACCGCCGCGAGCGGCAAGGCCAGCCCACTCGCGCCGTCACGGCGAACCTTCTCGGTCTCGATACCTGCCCGCCGCGCGGCATCCGCGGTGAGGACGACCTCGCTGACACCCTTGTCATTAGCGGGAAGCACCGACGCCGGCGGGGCGAGCTCAGTCTCGGACACGCTCGTTGCGGTGCAGCCGCTCAGCGCTGTCCCCAGTAACAGCAGCATTACCAGTGCGGTGATGGGCCGCGCGCGCCGGTGAGCACGAGAATTTCTCGACCGGAACCGCGGATACAACGCAGGCAGGATGAACAGGGTGACGAGCGTGGAGCTGAGCAAGCCACCGATGACGACGAGTGCCATGGGGTAGAACACCTCCGTACCAGGGATTCGGCCCAGCGCGATCAGCGGCGCGAACACCGCGGCCGTGGCGAACGCGGTCAGCGCGACGGATGCCACTCGCGTACGGGTCATGGCGTATACGGTGGCCGGCCCGAACGCGTTGCCATCCTGCTGAGCACGCCGTTGATAGGCCGATAGCGCAAGCACTCCGTTCCGCGCGGCGATCGTCAACACCGTCAGCAAGCCGAGCATGGCTCCCAGCGTCCGGACGCCTCCGACGAACCAGGCGACCACCACGCCACCGGCGAGCGACAACGGCAAAGCCAGGAGCAGCAGGCTCGCCAACCGCCAACTGCTGAACACCGACTGCAGCAACAGGAAGATCACGATCAGGACGGTCACGCCCAATGCGAATACCCGGTTGAACTCTGCGGCTCGGTTGCTCAGGTTGTCCAGCACCTCGGCGTGGTATTCCAGCGGCATCGCCAACGTCTGCAGGCGAAGCCGAACCTCCCGCGTCACGCTTGATGCGTCGCGGCCGCTCACCCGCGCGGTCACGTCGAGGCTCCGGAAGATGTCGTCGTGCCGGATCACCGTGGCGGCAGGCCCGATCTTGATCGAGGCGATGTCAGCCAGCTTGACCGCGCCTCCACCCGGCACATCCACCATCAGGTTTCCGACGTTCTCCGGCGTGTAGCGCACCGACGGTGCACCCCACACGACGACGTCGAAGATCTTCGATTCCTCGTAGAGGCTGCCCACCGGGAGGCCCGCGAAGAACGTCGCGGCGGAGCGGCGGACATCTCCCGGCTTGATCCCGTAGCGCTGTGCGGCGGCGAGGTTCACCTTCACGTTCACGGCCGGCTCCTCGGCAACGCCTTCGACCTGCGGGCCGACGAGTCCGTGCACGTCCGACAGCAGCCGTTGCACATCGGCGGCTGAGTTCCGAAGGACGGTCAGATCCGTTCCGTAGACCCGCACCACGAAGTCGGTCGGTTCACGGCTCTCGATCTCCCGCACGCGCGCCTGCGGGTAGGTCTGAACGCTGCTCCGAATACCTGGGTACTGCCGCACCAGGTGCTTCACTGCATCGAGCGTGGCGCCGTAGTCCGCCGATGAGGCGAGCGTCAGCCAGGTCTCTGCCGAATTCACATTGCCGACCTGGTCGGACAGGATCGCGCGACCGACATGGGATCCGACGTTGCGGACGCCCGGCAGCGACCGGAGCTCGCGGCTCGCGAGGTCGGTGATGCGCGACATCTCGGTCAGCGACGTGCCTGGAGCAGTCCGCCACTGGACGAGAACACCACGGTCCTGGAACGCCGGCAGGGTTGCCCGCGCGCTGAGTTGCGGGATCACGGCGAGCGCCGCGAGGGCGAGCACGGCAGCCGTCAGATACGCGCGCCGCGGACGTCCGAGGAAGCCCGGGGCGACCCGATCGAAGCCACGCTGCAGCAGGCGCACCGAGGCCGGAGCCGCCGGCTTCGTTCGGCTGCGGCCCAACAGCAGGACCGCGAGCGCGGGAGTCGCGGTTACAGCAGCCACGGTCGAGGCCGCCACCGCAAGCAGGTAGGAAACCACGACTGTCTTGGCGAAATCGCCGCCCACGCCGCTGAGCGCGAGCACCGGCAGCGGGACGAGCACCGCGATCAACGTGCCGTAGAACAGAGGTCGCCGGACGGCGCTGGACACCTCCGTGACGACCTGCTGAACGGGCGTGGTGATGCCGCTGCCACTCGCCCGCTGCTCGCGCAGCCGCGCGAGCATGCCGTCAAGGTCGGCGATCACGTCGTCGATGCACACCCCGATCGCGACGACGAGTCCGGCCAGGATCATCACGTTGAACGACGTGCCGCGCAGGTAGAGCACCCACGCGGCGGCGACGAGTGCGAGCGATATCGACAGCGTCGCGACGGCCGCGGCGCGCAACGAGGCGGTAAAGGCGACGAGGACGAGGATCAGGAGCAGGAGGCCGAACAGGGCCCACCAGCCGAGGTCGTGCAGCGCTCGATCGATGAATGTCGAAGGGCGGTAGACCGCGGTGTCGATGGAGATTCCGGCCAGCCCCGGCTTCATCTCCTCGAGCGACTCCTCGACGGCCTTGGTGACCTTCTTGGTGTCCGCATTGGGGAACTTCTCGATGACGAGCATCAGCCCAGGTCCGGAGCCGAGCCCGGCGTCGCCGATGAGCGGTTGGTGATCCTCGACGACATCCGCCACCTGCCCCAGGAGCAACCGCCGGCCGCCGGTGTCCTCGATGCTGACGCCGGATAGCCCCTTCGCAGTGGTGATCGGGAAGATGTGCTGGATCGCCAGGCGTTGGGACGCGGTGTCGATGAAGCCGCCGGTTCCGGGCGTCGATGCCTCGACGAAGGTCAGTGGCGAGACCCAGAGCGCATTGCCCGTGGTGTCGACGACCTGGTTCAGCGTGACCCCGAACTTGCGAAGCTTGGCGGGGTCGACCTGCACCTGCAGCTGCCGGTCGCGCTGGCCCCAGATCGCCACGTTCGCGACGCCCGGGACGCCCATCAGCCGAGGCTTGATCTTCCAGCGGGCGAGGACCGAGAGGTCGATCAGCGAGACGTCGTGCGCGCCCAAGCCGATCATCAGCACCCGGCTGGTTGTCGAGGTCGGCTGCACCATCACCGGCGGACTTCCGACCTGTGGCAGCGCGTGTGCCTGCGTCAGGTGTTCTTGAACCATCTGCCGGGCGTGCAGGACGTTGGTGCCCGGGTCGAAGACGAGATCTATCGATGAGAGCCCCGGCACCGATTCCGAGCTGATGTCACGAAGCCAAGGCACGCCGTTGAGCAGATCCTGCTCCAGCGGGACGGTGATGAGTTGCTCTACCTCGGCAGCCGACAGTCCGAGTGCCTCGGCCCGGACCTGCACATGAGGAGGTGCGAACTCGGGCAGCGCGTCGACCGACGCGTGGCGCAGCTCGGCGACGCCCACCCCCATCACCACGACGACGACGGCGATGACCAGCACTCGGAACCGCAGGCTCAGCGCGACCAGTTCTCGAATCAATTCGACCACCGGCTTCCCGTCAGAGCCGGAGACTAATTCGTTTTGGGTGCCGTTATCGTCAGCCCGCGGAGCCGACTGCGACCAAGCCGGCGGGACACCCTTGTCCGACCTCGGGATGAGGGCGGCTCCGTCCGAAGGATGAGTTCAGGTGACCGCCCTCCCAATCAGACCAGGACGGGCGATCATGCTCACCAGGCGCTGCACATGGCCGGGCCTGGTCGTCCACAGGCACGCCTACGGTTCGGTATGACCACATCCGATTCCGATACCTGGTCAGGCGGGACCGCAACAAGCGGCGAAAAGCGACCGCCGCCCGCCTTCTGGTCCTTCTCGATCGAATTTGTGCAGCGGCTTTCGTTTCCTGAGGTTTGGCCGATGGTGTGGGCAGGTTGCCGTAAAAGCGCATGGAGGCGAGTCCGTTGTTGCAGCGGTTTGCGAACGCTGGAGTGCTGGTCGTCGATGACAACGCCGCGAATGTCGCGTTGCTGCGCGCGGTACTCACCCGGGCTGGGATTTCGAAGGTAGAGACGGTTACCAATTCCGGTCAGGCCCTCGCCTGTTACGACCGGTTGCAGCCTGATGTTGTGCTACTGGACCTGCATATGCCTGGCGTTGACGGCTACACGTTGCTTACCGAGTTGAGAGATCGTGCCGGCGCCAGTTATCTACCAATCCTTGTGCTGACGGCTGACACGACCCGCGATGCGCTTCACCGAGCCCTGAGCCTGGGAGCACGCGACTTCCTGAGCAAGCCGATCGACACCCTTGAGCTGACCTTGCGAGTGCGGAATCTGCTGGAGACCCGTGATCTGCATGACCGGCTACGCCACCACAACTTGGCGTTGCAGTCGGAATTGGCCGGCTATCAATGGAGCGAGCAGGCTGAGCTTCAGGCTCGGGAGGGTCGCCGGGCGCGGGTGCGGCACGTCCTGGAGCAGAACCTTCTGACGGTGGTGTATCAACCCATCGTGGATCTGTCGACGCGGAGCGCCGTCGGCTTCGAGGCGCTCGCCACATTCCCGGTGGAACCTGTGCGCGGACCGGATCGGTGGTTCGCCGACGCACTGGACATCGGGCTGGGCGAGGAGCTTGAACTGGCGGCTGTGAAGCAGGCGGTTGCCGTGCAGGAACGGATTCCGGACGGCGCCTTCATCGCGATCAATGTGTCACCGGCGACGGTTCTGTCTCCGGCGCTTCCGGCGTTGCTGGCGAAGGCCGCGGGAAGGCAGTTGGTCATCGAGCTGACCGAGCATGTCCTGGTCGAGGACTTCGATGCGCTGGCCGCGGCCTTGGCGACGCTGCGCAGTCGCGGCGTGCGCCTAGCGGTGGATGACACCGGCGCCGGCTACGCCGGATTCCGTCACCTTCTAGGGTTGGCCCCGGACATCATCAAGCTCGACATTTGCCTGACACGCGGGATCGACACCGACCCGGCGCGGCGTGCCTTGGCCGCGGCGTTGGTGAAATTCTCCGCCGACACCGGCGCCACTTTGATAGCCGAAGGCGTGGAGAATGCGGCCGAGCTATCGACGCTGGTCGATCTGGGCATCGGCTGGGCGCAGGGTCATTACCTCGCCCGCCCCGCACCCTTGCTGAACCATCTGACACGCGGACTCGGCGTCCTGGCTGGGCCGTTCTCGCCGAACCAGCCGCGCACCGCGACATCGTGATGAGTCAGGCAACCGACCACGGCGACATCGGGTTGGTGGTCGCGAGTCGGTTACCGCGTGCTCACCTCGCGCGCCACGGAACCGCTCTGTTGATCTTGCTGATACTGCTCGGCGCGAGCGCGCTGGCTGGGTTCACCGCGCGACGCTTCGTTCAAGATCAGGAACGCCGGCTGCTCACGCAGCGCACCACCGAGCTGGCGGCATTTCTGACGAGCAGCTTGACCGGCATTCGCTCGTCAATGATCAGCATCGGCACCGTCGCGGCCACGCCAGGGTACGACTCGACGCTGCTGCCCAAGATCGCTGGTGCCGCCTTGTCGGCTACCAGCAGTATCACCGTCGCGCAGCGGAACACGACCGGATTCCACCGCATCGCTCACCTTGGCGCAGCCACCTCACCGGCAACGCAGCTCAGCGTCCCGCAACAACGACTGGCGCAGCGGGCCCTCACCTCAGCCGACCTCGTCACGTCAGTGGTATCTGAGAATGCGGCGATCCAATTCCTGATGGCGGTCAAGGTGAACGCAACGGTCCCGACCGTCATCTTGTGGCAGTCACCCATCCAGCCGACCCGAACCGTACCGACCGCCGCCAGCTCCCCGTACCGCGACCTCAACGTCGCTGTCTATGCCTCGCCGACCGCTGACCCCAAGTCCCTGCTCCTGATCTCAGGTGCATTACCAGCGCCCGCGAACCGGCCCGTCCAGCGCGCCGTCCACATGGGCTCAGACACCTGGCTGCTGCTCGCCGCTTCCCGCCAGGATCTTGTCGGCTCCTTCGCGGCCAACTTTCCGTGGACCATCACCCTCGCCGGGGTCCTGCTGTCCATCGCCGTCGCAATCCTGATCGATGTGCTCACCCGCCGTCGCGCCTACGCCTACAACCTCGTCCAACGCCGGACCAGCACACTGCAACAGGCCCAGGCCTCAGCGGAAGCAGCGAACCTGGCCAAGAGCGACTTCCTGTCCCGAATGAGCCATGAATTGCGCACCCCACTCAACGCCGTACTGGGCTTCGGTCAACTACTCCAGCAGGACGAGCTCACGCCCGATCAAAAGGAATCGGTCTCCCAAATCATGAAGGGCGGCCGACACCTGCTCAACCTCATCAATGAGGTACTCGAGATCGCACACATCGAGGCCGGCAAACTGTCCCTCTCACCGGAAGCCGTGCTCGTCAGCGAACTGATCGCCGAGAGCGTGGACCTCATGCGTCCGTTGGCCCAAGACCGTGCCCTGCAGCTGCTGAACCCCGACGCACACCACTGCGACAAGTTCATCTTCACCGACCGGCAACGTGTCAAGCAGATCCTGCTCAACCTGCTGTCCAACGCCATCAAATACAACCGCCGGGACGGCCGCATCTCGATCAGCTGCACCGAGGTCGCCACCGGTCGGCTGCGGATCCAGGTCACCGACACCGGACCGGGCATCCACCCGGACCACCTCCCACTGCTGTTCACCCCCTTCGAACGGCTCGGCGCCGAAGAGACCACCGTCGAAGGCACCGGCATCGGCCTGGCGCTATCCCACAAACTCGCCGAAGCGTTAGGCGGCACCCTCGGAGCGGATAGCACCCTCGGGCAGGGAAGCACCTTCTGGGTCGAGTTCCCCCTCGTGGAAGGACCGGTCGATCGCTACCACCGCCTCCACAGCCCCCCCGACGCTGCTCCCGCACCCGAAGCCAGCTCCACCCGAGCCAAAATCCTCTACATCGAGGACAACCTGTCCAACCTCAAACTCGTCGAACGAGTCCTCACCCACCGACCACACGTCGAGCTGATCGCCGCGATGCAAGGCCGACTCGGCCTGGAACTCGCCCGCGAACACCAACCCGTACTCGTGCTGCTAGACCTCAACCTCGCCGACCTCCCCGGCGAGCAAGTCCTGCAACAGCTTCGAGACGACCCCAACACCGCCGGCATACCCGTCATCGTCGTCAGCGCCGACGCCATGCCACGCAACGCCCAACGAGTCCTCAGCGCCGGCGCCTCCGGCTACCTCACCAAACCCATCGACGTCCCGGAATTGCTCCAGGTCATCGACAACGCCCTCACCGCCACAACACCAGCGGCACAAGCTGCTCACTAATCCCAACCACGACGAACCTGACGTGACGGACCCTGACAGCTGCGGCCCGACGTTCTATCTGGACCTAGCTGCCTGTCGCGTCGTCGCCCCGGCCCGCGCGTCCGCGCGCTCGCGACCGTCCGGTGCGACTGCTCTGGTCGTGACGTTGCCGCTCGTGGACGAGTTCGGCCTCGAGCGTGGCCACCCGGGCTTTGAGGGTGAGGACGCGACTTATGCCGACGAGGGTCAGTCCCTCGTCGATGAGGGTGCAGACCTCGACGACTTGATCGATCTGGTGGCGGCTGTAGCGGCGCTGGCCACCGTCGGACCGGGCGGGACGCACGACATCGTGCTGGTCGAGGCGGCGCAGGAAGGCCTGCTGGACGCTCAGCATGTCCGACACCTGCCCGATCGTGAAGACGGGCGCCTCGCTGTCGTCGATCGAGAGCTTCACAACGCTCACCTCAGGCATTTTACTGAACTTGTTGGCTGAGCTTCAGGTTACCTGATGATCCCGGACGAGATCTCTGCCTGGCCAGTTTTTGCGCGACACGGTTGCCCGTCGCCGAGATGTGCGGCTCTCGGATGCTGGCCTCGCGCTTTGCGGTGTCGCGGCCGGTTGCGGCCGGCCGCGACCAACGGCTGTGCGGCTCAGGTGACCACCGGCGTCGGCGGCATTGGTGAGCGCCAGCGGTCGGACCGGCGCTTCGACATTGCGAGCGGGCGCTGACGTAGCGCGATCACTGAGAGCGCTGTGATGACGCCGAGCGCTATGGCGCCGACGCCGTAGGGCCATGACCAGGTCAGCCCGAGCAGGTGGTCGACCGAGATGCGGCCGGGTCCGGTGAAAGCGAGGCCGGTCGCGGTCACGGCGTAGGACGCTGGCAGTTCGTACCCACCGTTGGCGTTCCACAGGCCGTTAGGCACATGCACCGATGCGGCCGCAAGCATCACCCCGACGGCTATTGCCACGCCGAGTGGGGTCAGTAGGCCGAGCGCCAGCAGGCCACCGGCAGTGACTTCTGCCAGACCGGCCAGCGCAGCCATGCGCCGACCGGGTCGGTATCCGACCGACTCGAAGAAGGCACCGGCGCCGGCAAGCCCCGGCCCGCCGAACCACCCGAACAGCTTCTGGGCTCCGTGCCCGATCAGCAGCAGCCCCAGCCCGATGCGGATGACGAGCAGTCCGACAGTCATTGCGAATCCTCCTTTGCAGACGTGTGCTTCGCGTCGTCCTCGTGGGTCGGCAGCGGCCCCAGAAGGAGCTTCGAGGCCACCGCCGAATGCTCATCTCTTCCGTCACATGGTGTATCAGACTCCGAGGTAACTTGCAACTCCAACGAGAGCTTTTCTATACTCGCGCAGTCGCATGTGATGGGCGTAGGAACTCACCTGCGACAGCCAACCAGTCAAACAGTCAATCGATAATGGAGGTGACGAGTCATGACACCGCTGGACTCGCTGCTGGGTTTCGACCCGTTCTTCAGCGAGCTTGACCGCCTGAGCCGCCGGGTTCTCGGCGACGGCAACTCCGTCGGCGTGCCGAGCACGGCGATGCCGATGGACGTCGTGCGCCGCAACGACGCCCTGCTGGTCCGCCTGGACCTGCCCGGCGTGACCCCGGAGAGCATCAACGTCACCGTCGACGGGCGCGTCCTGACGATCGAGGCGAACCGTGCGGTGGACGAGCACGAGGGTGACGTCGTCTACCTGCGTGCTCGCCCGTCCGGATCGGTCCGACGCCAGGTGATGTTGCCGGACAACCTCGACGTCGACCATGTCCAGGCGAGCTACGACGACGGTGTGCTCAGCCTGCGGATCCCCGTCGCCGAGGACGCCACGCCGCGCCGGATCGAGATCCACCGGGGTAGGGCGAACAGCAAGCAGATCACCGCGGGCGGCTGATCCGGCTTGTGCATGGGCCGGGCGCCGGGCAGCCGGCTCCCGGCCCGTCACCGCCGGGGCTGAGCCCAGTCGCACGTATGGACTGGAGGACTTGGATATGGCGCAGGGTTGGACGTTCAGCGAGGAACCCGTACGGGTCAGCGGCGCGACCGTCACGCTCGTGGAGGGGTCATCGTTCTGCCTGTGCGAGCAGACGGGTGACGTGCACCCGGGCTCCCCACACGGGTTGTTCTTCCGCGACACGCGGATCTTGTCGGCCTGGCAGCTTCGCCTCGACGAGGAGGAGGTCGAGCCGCTCGCCGTCATGACGGAGGAGCCGTACCGCGCGACCTTTCTGGGCCGGGCCAGGCCACGTGCCGGGCTGGCGGACAGCACGCTGCTCGTCGAGCGGCGGCGTTTCGTCGGTGCCGGGATGCGTGAGGACATCGTGCTGCGCAATCTCGGCCGCGAGGCCGCCGCGTGCACGCTCACGCTCCGCGTGGAGGCAGACTTCGCGGATCTGTTCGAGGTGAAAGAAGGCCGCGTTCGCCACCGGGGGCAGCACAGTGTGGAGCACACCGACGGCGAGCTACGACTGGCGCGGCGCTGGCAGGATCAGTTGCGCGCGGTGCGCGTGACCGCTGAAGGTGCCATCGCCGCCGCGCATCTGTTGACCTTCCGCGTGGTCGTGCCGCCGCGCGAGACGTGGCAGACCACCGTGCAGGTGTCGCCGGTCGTCGATGGCCACCAGTCGCAGCCGACGTTCCCGCAGGACGAGCCGGTTGAGCACGCTGTTCCCGCCGTTCGATCCACCCAGTGGCGGGACACCGGGCCGAGCCTCGTCGTGGATGACGAAGCGCTGCGGCGGACTCTCGCGCGTAGCCGCGAGGACCTCGGCGCGCTGCGGATCTTCGATCCTGACCTGCCGGGTCGCGCGGCCGTAGCCGCCGGCGCCCCGTGGTTCATGGCCCTGTTCGGGCGGGACTCGATCATCACGTCGCTGATGACGCTCGGGATGGATCCGATGCTCGCCCTGGGTACCGCGCAGACGCTCGCGCGATACCAGGGTCAGCGGGTCGATCCGCTCACCGAGGAGCAGCCGGGCCGGATCCCCCATGAACTCCGTTTCGGCGTGGACGCATCGCTGGTGCTGGGTGGGAATGTCTACTACGGCACCGCCGACGCGACCCCGTTGTTCGTGATGCTGCTCGGCGAGTTGTGCAGGTGGGGTGTCGACCGCGAGCAGGTGCACGCCCTGCTGCCGCACGCGGACCGTGCCCTGGAATGGATCGACCAGTACGGCGACATGGACGGCGACGGTTTCGTCGAGTACCGACGGGCGACCGATCACGGCCTGGTCAACCAGGGTTGGAAGGACTCGTGGGACGCAATCACCTTCGCCGACGGCCGGATCGCGCAGGCGCCGATCGCGCTGTGCGAGGTACAGGGTTACGTCTACGCCGCGTACCTCGCCCGCGCCCTACTGGCCGCGGACACCGGTGACGAGGCACGAGCGCAATTCTGGCGTCAGCGGGCCGCTCGGCTGAAGCGGCTGTTCAACGAGCGGTTCTGGCTGCCCGAGCGTGGCTGGTTCGCGCTCGGTCTGGACCGGGACAAGCGCGCGATCGACGCACTGGCCTCCAACATCGGTCACTGCTTGTGGACCGGGATCGTCGACGACGACAAGGCCGCTGCCGTCGCCGAACGGCTGCTGTCAGCCGAGATGTTCAGTGGCTGGGGTGTCCGCACTCTTGCGACCAGCATGGCGGCCTATAACCCGATGAGCTATCACAACGGGTCGGTGTGGCCGCACGACAACGCGATCATCGCCGCCGGCCTGATGCGCTACGGCTTCGTCGAGGATGCCCAACGCGTCGCCTGCGCAATGTATGACTCGGCGGCGGCGTTCGACGGCCGACTACCGGAGCTGATGTGCGGCTTCGACCGGTCCGAATACCCGCGGCCGGTGCCCTACCCGACGGCGTGCTCCCCGCAGGCATGGGCGGCGGCCGCGCCGGTGGAGCTGTTGCGGGTGCTGCTGCAGGCCGAGCCCTGCCTGCCGCACGGCCGAATCCGGCTCGACCCAGTGTTGCCGCCGCGATTCGACTCACTGCTACTGCGCGACGTGCCGCTCGGCGACTCCCGGATCCACATCGAGGTCAAGGACGCAACGGCGCGAGTGAGCGGCCTACCGGACCGCGTCGCCGTGATCGACGAACCGTGCGCCTGTGACAACTGACCGCTGCTGAACCGCGTCGAGATCGAAAGGAGACAACCGTGACAGGTCAGCCGCTACGTATAGCCATGATCGTGCCGCCCTGGTACGAGCTGCCACCCAAGGGATACGGCGGAATCGAGGCGGTGTGCGCCGACCTGGCCGACGCCCTCGTCGGCCGCGGACACGACGTGACCGTCATCGGTACGGGACACAACGGAACTCGCGCCCGGTTCGTGGCCACCTACCCCGCCCCGCAGGGTGCCAGGATCGGCGAGCCGCTACCCGAGGTCCTGCATGCCGCGGCGGCCGGCGAACTGCTCGAGCAACTCCACGTCGACGTCGTTCACGACCACACCCTCGCCGGTCCACTCCTTGCCCGCGGGCGTGACGTTCCAACCGTGCACACCGCGCACGGCCTGGTCACCGGGGAGCCAGGCGAGTACTACCGGCACCTGGGCGACAGCGTGCAGCTCGTGGCGATCTCGGATGCCCAGCGGCGAAGCGCGCCGAACCTGAACTGGACCGCGACCGTGCACAACGCAGCCCGAGTCGATGACTTCCCGTTCCGCGCCGATAAGGAGGACTGGGTCCTCTTCCTCGGCCGATGCACCCCCGACAAGGGCATGCACCTCGCGATCGATGCCGCGCGCGCCGCCGGCCGGCCGATCAAGCTGGCCGCCAAATGCAGCGAACCCGGCGAACGGGCGTACTTCGAAACCGAGATCCGGCCCCGGCTGGGACCCGGAGTCGAATGGCTGGGCGAAGTCGGCGGGGAACGGAAGAAGGAGCTGCTGTCCCGTGCGAGATGCCTACTCTTCCCGATCCGCTGGGAGGAACCATTCGGCATGGTCATGATCGAAGCCATGGCCTGCGGCACCCCCATCGTGGCGCTGCGCCGCGGCTCGGTGCCCGAGGTGGTCAGCGACGGCGCCACCGGCATCATCTGCGACCACCCGGACCAACTACCCGACGCGCTCAACGCCGTCCACGCAATCGAGCCGGTCCAATGCCGCAAGCACGTCCACACCCACTTTCACCCCGACGCGATGGCGGCCGGATACGAAAGCGCCTACCTGCACGCAATCGAACGTGCCGGACGGACCCGCCGCCTGGTCGACTCCACGCCGAGACCGCTACCCCGTCGAATTCGCCTCCACGACACCCGGCCAACCCATCAACCGGCCGGGACGGGCGAACGTCGCGCCTCGACCAGCCACGCCGCCACGAACTAGGAAGCCCCACAATCGCGCCCCATGGGGAAAGCGTCGAGGCCCCCCTTGCCTCAATCGGCGGCGCGCTCGGCTGGCTGTGGCAGGGGCTTCAGATGCTGGAGGAACCAATCCTTGGCCAGGCGGGCGACCTGCTGCAGCGTCCCCGGTTCCTCGAATAGGTGGGTCGCCCCGGGGACGATCTCCAGGCGTTTGGGGCCGCGCAGCTCCGTCATCGCCTTGCGGTTCAGCTCGATGACCTCCGGGTCGTTCCCTCCGACGATCAGCAGGGTGGGCTGGTGCACCATTCGAAGGAAGTCCCCGGCCAGCTCGGGCCGGCCGCCACGAGAGACCACCGCCTGCACCGAGTCGGGCCGGTGCGCTGCGGCCACGAGCGCAGCGGCAGCACCGGTGCTCGCGCCGAAGAGCCCGACCCCGAGACCGGATGTCGGCTCGTGCTCCACCACCCAGTCCGTCAGTGCGACGACTCGGACCGCGAGCAGCGGGATGTTGAACCGAAGCTCCCCGCTCAGGTAGTCGCGCTGCTCCTCTCTGGCGGTGAGCAGATCGATGAGCGCGGTGGCCAACCCCGCGTCCTGCAGATCCTGGGCGATCAGGCGGTTGCGCGGGCTGTGCCGGCTACTGCCGCTGCCGTGGGCGAAGAGCACCAGTCCACGAGCCGGGTCCGGCACCATGATGTCGACCTCCAGCGACACCCCCGCAGCAGGGATCTGGATACTCTGTTGGACGGCGCTCATCGTTCCTCCATCGCACCCGCGACTGCCCTGGGGCCGGCCGCGATGCGAGCGCCCCGACGGTCACGGAAGACTCGATCGGGCATCGCTCCCCCCAACCGAAGAGCTCCCCATCCACGGTGCCTACGGCAACCGATGCATGCCTCGACCTACGCGGGCAAATCGCCAGGACGACTTGCCCCCGCCAGGCCGATCGCGCCCGAACGCACCGTAGACGTTGCGGCAATCAGCGGCTCAGTGTTCGTCGACGTGGTCGCCGTGCTGGACGTGCCTGTGCCCGTCGTGCATGTGGTCTACGTGCTCGCCGTGCTGGACTTTCTGGCAACCGTCACCATCGCTGTGCGTTCCATCGTGGTCGGGATGGACGGCCTGCTCCGGATGGCGTTGCCCACCGTGGACGTGGTCGACGTGGTCACCGTGCGCGACGGTCTGGCAACCGTCGCCAGACAGGTGCTCGTGATCGGAGACCTCAGTGTGACTGGTCATGAGATTCCCGTCCTCTCTGGTCGTCCTACCACCAGGCTTGTCCCGGGTGCGGGTGATTGCAAGTGCCGACGACCTGACGTCTCAGGGGCTTCGGGCAGCAAATCCCCATCGTCGCCGACGCGCGGCGGGCCGAACGGGGCGATGCTGGAGTGATGGAGAATGTCCAGCTCGAGCGGGAGATCAAGTTCGCTGTCCCGGGCGACTTCGTAGTGCCGCAGCTGGCCGATCTACTTCCGAAGGGCGGCCGCATCGAGCAGTCCAGCGAACAGTTGACAAGCGTGTACTACGACACGCCCGATGGGGCTCTGCTTGCCCTGGGCGTGACGTTGCGCCGGCGCACCGGAACGACCGACGAAGGCTGGCAGCTGAAGCTGCCCCGCAGGGGAGCACGCGAGGAGATCCACCTTCCCACTGAGGGCGATACCGTCCCGGAGGAGTTCCAGTCCGTGCTGTTCGGCGTGCGTCGCGGGCGCCCGCTACAGGAAGTAGCTCGAATGCGAACCGAGCGCACGGCCTACCGCCTGCTCGACGCCGAAGGACGACTGCTCGCCGAGGTTGCGCACGACCGCGTGCAGGCCTCCTCCGCGGGCGAGACCGCAACGACCAGCTCGTGGAGCGAGGTCGAGGTGGAGCTCGGCCAGGGCGATCAGAGGCTGATGAAAGCGACCGGCAAGCGCCTGAAGCACGCGGGAGCGAAGGCATCGATGCACGCCGCCAAGCTCGCGCGGGCCCTTGGCGGCGCGCGGCACGTGCCCGCTGCGGACCGCCCGACGGTTACCTCGGTGGTCGCGGCGTACATCGAGAAGCAGCACAAGGCCATGTTCATTGGAGACATCGAGCTACGCCGCAGCCCGGACGACGAGGAGGTCGTGCACGAGACGCGGGTGGCCACCCGCAGGTTCCGCAGCACACTGCGCACGTTCCGAGATCTCTTCGACCGCGACCGCAGTGTCGAACTCGACGAAGAACTCCGATGGTGGGCCGGTCTGCTCGGCGATATCCGCGACCGTCAGGTACTGCGCCGCCACCTCGACTCCATGATCGACGCCCTCCCGCAAACCGCTGTCCTGGGGCCGGTCCGTGCCACGGTCGACTCTCACCTTCTCGGTGAGCTCGAACGGCACTGGCAGTTGCTACGCGAGCAGATGACCAGCGACCGATACATCGCCATCCTCGATCTCTTGGCGGCATGGAACTCTGCGCCACCCTGGACAGACAAGGCCCACGGCCCGATCCGGGTGATCGTCGATGACCTCGCCCGCGCGAAGCGCGTCGTCGCCAAGCGTCTGAAGAGAGCACTTGCTCCGACCGGAACCGACGAAGCGCTTCATAGTGCCCGCAAGGCCGCCAAACGCGCGCGGTACGCCCATGAGTTGGCCGAACCTGTCATCGGTCACAACGCCGCCCGCAAGGGAGCCAAGCGCTACCAGACGCTCCAGGATCTGCTCGGTGAGCACCACGACAGCATCGTTAGCGCCGAACTCCTCCGACAGCTGGGAACGCAAGCTGCCACGGACTCCGGCCAAACTGGATTTACGTTTGGGATTCTTTATCAGCGCGAACAACAGAACGCCCACACAGCCCGTGAGCAGGTAAGGCGGATAGCGAGCCGCTACTCGTAACAGCGGACGCCGACGGCCCGAACACGGCTTGGCTGATCATCAGGTGTGGCGGGTCAACCAGGTCCAATCGCAGCGCCGGAACGTCGCGCTGGCTGGTACAAACCAGTTTGCTATTGCAAAGCTAGTGGTATGGCAAAGCAGCAGGTCTCTGATGACGGCGACCCACGGGTGGAACTCTCGCGGGCGCGCGACCTGGCTCGCCGGGTGGCCCGAACTGCCCGACGCCGCATGACCAACCACCCTGCCAACGGACTCGACGACGTAGTCCACCAGCGCGTTCGACTGGGCATCCTCACGATCGCGCACGAAGCACGCCGCGTCGAGTTCGGCTACCTTCGCACCAACCTGGACCTGACGGCAGGCAATCAGTCGCAACACCTAACCGTGCTCGATAACGCCGGCCTGATCAGCATCGAGAAGGGCTACGAAGGCAAACGGGCCCGAACCTGGGTCAGCCTCACCCCGGCCGGCAACACCGCCCTACGCGACGAGATCGCCCAGCTCAAACGCCTGATCAACCAGATCGACCGAAACGACAAGCGCCGAAAGCGCGAACAGCCGACCTGACGCAATGCGACCGGGCCCTGCACACCGCCACCTCGACCGCGTCCTGGAACGCGCGGACACCCCCGGGACCGAGTGCGTTCCGCGTGGCGTTCGAACTGTCGACCTGGGCGATCATCGTCGCTCCGCGACATGCTGACCGCGCATCTGAACCTGTATATGGCCGGCTCGGCCCGTCAGTTGGCGGGCTAGTGGGCTTCGCGGTAACGCCGGCTCAGCCGAGGAGCGCGCCAACCGTGGAGACCACGATGTCGTCTGCAGGCACCAGGATTGCGCTGTGGACACTTTCGACGTCATCGTGATCGGCGGCGGCATGGCCGGCGTCTCGATCGGTTTCGAACTCGCCGCTGATCGGCGGGTGTTGCTCCTCGACATGGAGTCGACGCTCGCCTACCACACGACCGGTCGCTCAGCCGCCATGTTCCTGGAGAGCTACGGCGGCCCGGCGATCCGCGCGCTCACGACCGCCAGCCGGCGGTTTCTCGAAGAGCGAGGGGTGGTGTCGCCGCTGCCGATGCTGCACATCGGGCGGCGCGGCCGAGGCGCGGCCGTCGAGCAGCTCTTCGACGCCGTGCGAGTTCTCCTCCCGGAGGTGGAGTTGCTGGATCCGGAGCAGGCGGTGCGGGTACAGCCGCTGCTGCGTCCTGGCGCGGTCGACCGGGCGTTGCTGGAGCCGGGCGCGATGGAGATCGACGTGAACGGCCTGCACCAGTACTACGTGCGCGGGCTGCGGGAACGCGGCGGACAGATCACGACCGGTGCGCACGTCGAGGCGGCCGAGCTGCGGCAGGGCACCTGGCAGCTGCAAAGTGCGGACGCGGGCTGGCAGGCGCCGGTAGTCGTCAACGCTGCCGGTGCGTGGGCGGACGTGCTCGCCCATCGGTGCGGTGCGACTCCGGTCGGACTCCAGGTGCTCAGGCGCACAGCCTTCATGGTCGACGCCCCGCCCGTCGCGCACGCGCCGATGATCGCCGACATCGACGACGCCTTCTACATCAAACCCGATGCGGGGCAGCTGCTCTGCTCGCCCGCCGACGAAACCCCGCAGCAGCCGGGTGACGCACGCCCAGACGAGTGGCAGATCGCCCGCGCGATCGATGTGATCAACGAGGTCACCACGCTCGCGATCCGGCATGTCCGATCCCGCTGGGCGGGGCTGCGCAACTTCGTCGACGACCGCTCCCCCGTGGTCGGCTTCGACCCCGAGCGGCCAGGATTCTTCTGGTTCGCCGCGCAGGGC
>JAVHVL010000335.1:0-6040 GCA_032160565.1 Pseudonocardiales bacterium
AACCCCTCGTCGCCGCCGCTCTTCACGACGCAAGAAGAGCGGATGGCGACCCGACAGCGCGACCCGACCAACGGACCAGCCCTCGTCGCTGCGGCTTTCCACCCGCCCAACCCAAGGGAAACCCGAGCAGAACAGGGCGAGCCGAGCAAAGGATCAAACCCCCGCCGGCAACACCATCTCCCGCATGTCCCCACCTTCGACGAGCGGCGGCTCGGTGGCGGCCCGCACCTCAGCCAACGTCACGCCAGGAGCGAGTTCGCGCAGTATCAGCCCGGACGACGTGACATCGATGACGGCGAGATCGGTGACGATCTGCTGGACGCATGCCGCACCGGTCAGCGGTAGCGTGCACGAATTCACGATCTTGGGCGTGCCGTCCTTCGCCACGTGCTCCATCATGACGAGCACCCGCTTGGCGCCGTGCACGAGATCCATCGCGCCGCCCATCCCCTTGATCATCTTTCCGGGGATGGTCCAGTTCGCGAGGTCGCCGCGGACGGACACCTGCATGGCGCCGAGCACGGCCACGTCGATGTGCCCGCCGCGGATCATGCCGAACGACGTTGCAGAGTCGAAGAATGCCGCGCCAGGCAGGATCGTCACCGTCTCCTTACCGGCGTTGATGAGATCCGGATCCTCCTCGCCGTCGTACGGGTACGGGCCGACGCCGAGGATCCCGTTCTCGGTCTGCAGGACGACGTGCACCCCGGGGGCGACGTAATTCGGGACCAGTGTCGGCAACCCGATCCCCAGGTTCACGTACTGCCCGTCCGACAATTCGGCGGCCACCCGGGCAGCGAGCTGCGTTCGCGTCAGCGTCATGGGCCGACCTCCGCGCCGGCCCGGGCTCCGGGTCTGGGTCGCGTCGTGTGCTTCTCGATCTGCTTGCCCTCCTCGCCGACGAGCACGACGCGCTGCACGAAAACGCCAGGCGTGTCGATGTGCTCCGGATCCAGCTCACCCGGCTCCACCAGCTGCTCGACCTCCGCGATGGTGATGCGCCCGGCCATCGCACACAGCGGATTGAAGTTCCGCGCCGACGCGTCGTAGGACAGGTTGCCGTGCCGGTCGCCGCGGGCCGCCCGCACCAGCGCGAAGTCGGTGACGATCCCGTGCTCCAGCACGTAGTCGGCGTCGCCGAAGCGGCGCACCTCCTTGGGCGGCGACGACACCGCGACGGAGCCGTCGGGGTTGTAGCGCCACGGCAAGCCACCCTCGGCCACGAGCGTCCCCACCCCGGCCGGCGTGTAGAACGCCGGGATCCCCGAGCCGCCGGCGCGCAGCCGCTCCGCGAGCGTCCCCTGCGGGCACAGCTCCAGCTCCAGCTCGCCCCCCAGGTACTGCCGCGCGAACTCACGGTTCTCGCCCACGTAGGACCCGACCGTCCGCCGGATCCGCCTGGCCGCGAGCAGTAAACCGAGCCCGGCGCCGTCCACCCCGCAGTTGTTGGACACCGTCTCGAGGTCGGTCGTGCCCCGCTCCAGGAGCGCATCGATCAGCCGCAGCGGGATCCCGCACAGGCCGAACCCGCCGACGGCCAGCGAGGCGCCATCGGGGATGTCGGCCACCGCGGACGCAGCGGTCGCGACGGTCTTGTCCATTCGCCCTCCATGCTCTCGGCGGGGACCTGGACGTCCTCGCGAAGGAGACTCTGGGACCATACTCACGTCACCTTCGTAGGCTGAGTGACCGCCGGCGCAAGTCGCGTCGGCGCCGTGCCAGGCAGGAGGGCCGATGCCGCGAGTGGTTCAGCGTGGCATCCCCGCGCCGGCCGGTCCGGCACCCGGCGCATCGCCCGACCGGCCCTCGACGCCGCACGAGGGGCGCCTCGCCCGCGTCCTCACCGGCTTGCCGGAATCGCTCGCCGCGATCGTCGCCGGATTCAGTGTCGGCCCCATGGTGCTGCTCCTCCTCGGCCACTTCGACGCGGCCGTCGCGGTGCCGCTGGGCTGCCTGGGTGCGCTTGCCGCAGCCTGGTTCTGCGGCGTGCCGGCCCGGGCGGCCGCGCGCACGGAGCTGGGCTGCACGCTCACGGCGATCGCCGGGGTCGCGGCGTGGGTCGCCTACAACGTGCGCTACACCGCGCAGGACGTGTACGCGACGCGTGATCCCGCGACGTACACCATCACGGCCCGCTGGCTGGTCGACCACGAATCGCTCCAGATCCACGCGCAACCCGGCATCTTCGGCTCGCCACCCGGCAACATCATCGCGAGCGGCTCCTACGCGCAGATCTCCGGGGACGTGCTCAACGTGCAGGGCAACCATCTGCTGCCCGCGTTGCTGGCGCTCAGCGCGCGCCTGTTCGGCACCGGAGCGCTGTTCACCACCAACGTCGTGCTGACGGGGCTGGCGCTGCTGGTGTTCTTCGGCTTGGCGCGCCGCATCGTCGATGCGCGGCTGGCGCTGGTGGCGATGGTGGCGCTCGCCGTCAGCATGCCGTTGATCTATGTCGGGCGGGACACGTACTCCGAGCCGCTGGCGATGCTGTTCCTGATGGGCTCACTGGCGCTGGTGCATCGCGGCTTCACCTCGCGGCGGCTCGCCGACTTCGCCCTCGCCGGCCTGGTCGGCGGCAGCGCGACCATGGTTCGCATCGACAGCTACGGTGCCCTGATCGCGCTGGTCGTGGCGGCAATCGTCGTGGCATCTGTCGGGAACGGCTACCGGCGGCGCGAGCGCTACGCCGCGGCCCTGGCACTGCTCATCGGCGCCGCCGTCCCCACCGTGATCGGCTGGCTGGACCTCGCCAAGCTGGCTCGGCAGTACTACGACGCCCAGCACCACAACATCGTTCTGCTGCTGGTGGCGCTGGGTTCGGTCGCCGCCGTGAGCCCGGCCGTGGTGTGGATCGCACAGCGGGACCGGGCGCGCCGTTGGCTGTCCGACGCTCGGACCCGCTTGCACCTGACGCTCGTCATCAACGCGCTGCTCGTGCTCACGTTCGTCGCGCTGGCCACCCGCCCGCTCTGGTCGACGACTCGCGGCGCGCGCAACCTCAACCTGGAGAACATGCAGCGGCGCTGGGGGGCGACGGTCGACGGGACCAGGACCTATCACGAGCAGACCGTGCACTGGCTGGCGCTCTACCTCGGCTGGCCCACTCTCGTACTGGCGGTGGCGGGTTACGCCCTGCTGGTGTCCTTCCTCGTCCGGCGGCGCGACTACGCGCTGGCGGCGGTGGTGACGATGGGGCTGACGATGTCCGCCCTGTATCTCTGGAACCCGCAGATCGCGCCGGACCAGCCCTGGGCGATGCGCCGCTACGTGCCCGTGGTCCTCCCGCTTCTGCTCGTCGCGGCGATGGCGGCACTGCAGTGGCTGTGGCAATGGGGCCGGGCGCGGCAAGCGGGCCGCGCGATCGTCGCCCTGGCGTGCGTGTACGTGGTCGCCTTCCCCGCCTGGGTGAGCTGGCCGATGCGGCACGTCCGCGACGAGGTGCCGCAACTGCCTCAGGTCGAGGCGATCTGTGCGGCGGTCGGATCGCGCGGTGCGATCGTCGAGGTGGACGCCGCGGCGATCTTCGGCTACGGGCAGACGCTGCGCAGCTTCTGCAACGTGCCGACGATCGGTCTGGTCGGCGCGACGCCGGATCAGCTTGCCGCGGTCAAGCGGTCGGTGACGGCGCACGGCCGCGTGCTCTACGTCCTCAGCCAGGATCCGGCGCGCGCGCGGTACGCGGCGGGCAGCACGCCACCGGCGTTCTCCAGGGTCGTCGTGCAGCGCTGGCCCACCCAGATCAACAAGGCGCCGGACACGGCGGACGGCCAGACGTACACGATGTTCCTGTCCACCGTGGACGACGCCGGCTTCGCACACCCGGTTCCGCCGCCGGGCCGCTGAACGATCCTTCCGCCCAGCCGCTGACGAATGCTTCAGAGCCGGTGCGTCGCCCGCTCCTGCGCCGCGCGGCGATCGAGCACCGCCGGGTCGGCGCAGTTTCGCACGTATACGAGCGAGCCACCGACCGCCAGCGGAGCGAGGAGGGTGTCCAGCCAGGCCGGCACCCCGTCCCAGTCGCGGGTCGTCAGCACGCGTGCGCCCCTCGACAGGCCCCGCTCCGCTGCCCGGTCCGACGCGCGCGCCGCGAGCTCTGCCCGACTCAGGTCGCCGAGACCCGGATCGTCAGCCCCTGCGCCGAACCGAACTCCCGGCCACTTGTCCTCCTGCGGCCGCACTGCGGCAACGTAGTCCTGCGCGCCGGCCGGCGGCTCACCGCGGAATCCGACGGCGGCACTCTCCGGCGCCACCGCGTAGACGTCCGGGATGCCCGCAGCCGCGGAGAGGCTTGCCGGCCCGACGAAGGCGACGTCCGCGGCTGAATCGCCCGCCGTCAGTGCCAGCCCCGCGGTCAGGCAGCCGAGCACGGCCGGTACCGAGATCCAGTGCGCGGGCAGCGCCACGAGGGCCGTGTCGCCAGCCCCCAGCCCGAGCTCGTCGCCCAGCAGGTGGTGTGTCTTCGCCACCCAGTTCGCCAGCGACTTCGTCGACAGCTCCGAGCGCTCGCCGGTGGCCTCGTCGTAGAACGTGATGAAGGGGCGCCCGGGCTCGGCGGCGAGCAGATCAGCGAACTGCTGCTCCAGCGTCGTCAATTGATGCAGCCCGAGTCGATCGCCGGTGCCTTCGCCGTTGCTTTGGGCGTCGGGGTGGCGGTGCGGCTCGCAGTGGCAGCGGAGGTCGTCGGCGTGGCCTTGGCCCTCGCGGACAGCCCGTCGGCGCCGAGGACGAGGGTGAGCTGGTTGATCGAGGCGACGTTCTGCAGCGTCGCCCCGGGGACGTAGGCCGCCAGCGTCTTCGCCTGCGACTCCATCCCGGTCTTGTACTGGATCACGGTGGCCGTGCTGGTTGCCGACTGCTGGGAGACCGTCGCGTGGAACCCCTGCTGCGTCAGCACCGTGGCGTTCTGCGTGGCGGCACCGTTGGTGTTGCCGCCGTTCACCACCGAGACGGAGACGCTGGCGGGCGCCACCGTCTTGGCGGCGTTCAGCTTCGTGTCACTGGTGCCGACCAGCTTGTTGATGAACGCTTTGACGGCCGCTGGATCGACGACCAAGATGCTCGCGCCATTGGAAGAGGTGCCGAACTTCGTCGGAATCGTCTGACCGACGATGTTGTCCGCCGACAGGTTCTCCATCTGGCGAGCCAGGTTGAGCGGGTTCAGCCCGGCGTCCATGTACATGGACGACTGCACCGCGGTGAGCAGGCTCTGCATCTTGATCGGGTTCAGCAAGGTGCCGGCGGCGGTCAGCTTGCGGAAGGTGGCGGTGAGGAAGTACCGCTGGCGCTCGACCCGGTCCAGGTCACCGAGCCCGTTCGGGAAGTTGTAGCGCTGCCGGACGAAGGCCAGCGCCTGCTTGCCCTTGACGGTGTTGATGCCCTTGTGCAGGTCGATGCCGGAGTCGGGCTCCTTCACCGCCGCGCACATGTTCACAGTGACGCCGCCGATCGCGTTGCTGATCCGGTAGAAGCCGATCAGGTCGACGGCGACGAAGTGGTCCATCGTGAGTCCGGTGAAGTTGTCGACCGTCTGCACGAGCAGCTTGGCCCCGGCCGCCCGCTTCGCCGCCGCGGCGCCGGCGGCGGCGTTGTACGCGTCGGGATAGGCGGCGTTCAGCTTGTCCATGCCGAAACCCGGGATGTCGACGTACGAGTCACGGGGCAGTGAGATCAGCGTCGCCTTCGTGCCGTTGGCCGGAACGTGCACGATCATCATCGTGTCGGTGTTCAGGCTGCCGCCGTCACGGCCGGTCCCGAGCTGCTTCAGTTCGGCGTCAGTGGCGGTCGAGCGGTCGTCATTGCCGACGATGAGGATGTTCTGATCCTTGCCGTCGATGTCGTGGGTGGGCTTGGCGATCGCATTGTTGCTGAAGATGTCCAGCCGGTTCAGGCCGGAGCTGAAGGCGTGGTACTTCCACCAGTACGTCCCGAAGGCGATCAGCAACAGCGCCGACATCGCGGCGGAGAGGAACTTCGCGCCGAAGCGCGCCCAGTGCCACCCGCTGCCGGCGCTGGCCGCGGCCGCGCTGTGCCGGCGCCTCCC
>JAVHVL010000425.1:0-6084 GCA_032160565.1 Pseudonocardiales bacterium
CCGCCGTCTCTGATCTTGAGGATCCGTCACTCGACGGGGAGTCGGGGACTCCGCCGCCGTTTGGATCGGGATCTGGATCGGGGTCTGGATCGGGGTCGGGGTCTGGATCGGGGTCGTGGCCGGCGGCGTCGCGGAGGGCGTCGTCGAGCTGCTGGTCGTCCAGCCCGGGCGCGTCGAACGGGTTACGCCGGCGCCGGTGTGGCAGCGCGAGGCGGGCCGCCACCCGAATGTCCTCCGCCGCCACGCTCGTGCGGCCGTGCCAGGCCGCGCACGCGGCGGCGGCGCGCGCGGTCACGATGTCCGCGCGTAGCCCGTCCACGTCGAACGCCGCGCACACGGACGCGATCTGGTGCAGGGCGTCATCGGAGAGCTCCACCGAAGGCAGCAGCTCCCGGGCCGCCGCGATCGACGCCGCCAGCTCGCCCTCCTCCGCCGCGAATCGCGCGGCGAACGCAGCGGGCTCGGCATCGAACGCGATCCGTCGCCGCACCACCTCAGCCCGCAGCGCAGGTTCGCGGGGCGCCGCCACCTCGACGGTGAGGCCGAACCGGTCCAGTAGCTGCGGCCGCAGCTCCCCCTCCTCCGGGTTCATCGTGCCGACCAGGAGGAAGCGAGCCGCGTGCTGGACGGACACCCCCTCGCGCTCCACGTAGCTCGTGCCGAGGGCGGCGGCGTCGAGCAGCAGGTCCACCAGGTGGTCGTGCAGCAGGTTCACCTCGTCGACGTAGAGCACGCCGCGGTGTGCCGCGGCCAGCAGCCCGGGTTCGAACGACTTGACCCCTTCGGTCAGCGCCCGCTCGATGTCCAGCGAGCCGGCGAGGCGGTCCTCGCTGGAGCCGACGGGCAGCTCCACGAGTCGGGCCGCGCGTACGTCCGTCGGGCCATCCGGCGAGTGCGGCCCGTCCGGGCACCGCGGGTCCGGGGCGGCCGGGTCGCAGGAGAAGCGGCACCCGGCGACGACCCGTACCGGCGGCAGCACCGAAGCCAGCGCGCGCACAGCCGTCGATTTGGCCGTGCCCTTCTCCCCGCGCACCAGCACCCCGCCGATGGCGGGCGAGACCGCGTTGAGGATGAGGGCCAGCCGCATGTCGTCCATGCCGACGACAGCGCTGAACGGGAAGGGAATCACTGGCCCGATGCTTTCACAGCTCGACCGGCTCGGTGGCCGGTGCCCAGCGGTGCTCGACGCGCGCGAGCTTCCAGTACGCCACGGCGCAGCCCCACACCACGACGAACAGCCCCGCGATCATGAAGCCGACGTTGTTCAGGTCCAGCCCGGACAGCCAGGTGCTGACCGGGTCGTCCATGTGCAGCTGGTCGTGCAGCACGCCACCGAGCTCGATGGTGCCGACGAGCAGCGCCACGGCCACGGACAGCCCGGTGATGGTGAGGTTGTAGTAGATCTTGCGCACCGGGTTCGCGAAAGCCCACCGATAGGCGACGGTCATGAACGCGCCGTCCAGGGTGTCGAAGAGGCTCATCCCCGCGGTGAACAGCAGCGGCAGCACGAGGATCGCGTACCAGGGCAGCCCGCCCGCGGCGCCCGCGCCGGCGAGCACGAGGAGGGTCACCTCGGTGGCGGTGTCGAAGCCGACGCCGAACAGCAGCCCGATCGGGAACATCTGCGCGGGGTGGCGGATCGACTTCATGAGCGGCCGCAGGATGCGGGTGACCAGCCCGCGCTGATCGAGCGCCTCGTCCAGCGCCTGCGCGTCGAACGAGCCGGCGCGCGCCTGGCCGTACACGCGCAGGATCCCGAACAACGCGATCAGGTTGAGGATGCCGATCAGGTAGAGGAACAGGCCGGAAGTACCCGTGCCGACCACCCGCAGCGTCTGGTGGGTGCCGGAGTCGCCGCTCAGGCTGCTGACGAACCTGGCACCGCCGGCCACGATCGAGGCCAGGATCACGACGACGGCCGAGTGCCCGAGCGCGAACCAGAACCCCACCGACACCGGCCGTTTGCCGTCGGCCATGAGCTTGCGCGTGGTGTTGTCGATCGCCGCGATGTGATCGGCGTCGAAGGCATGCCGCGCCCCCAGCGTGTACGCCGTGACGCCCAGCCCGAGGCCGAAGACCTTCGTGCCGATCTTCAGGTGCTGCGGGGCCACCAGCCCGATCAGCACGGTCCAGGCGACGACGTTCAGGGCCAGGATGAGCCCCAGGATCAGTGCGATCTCGCGCCACTCGCGGCGCCCGAGACGGGGGGACGGCTCGACGGAAAATGCCATCTTCAGTTCCTCTTCCAGCACCTCGTGGACAGGGTGTTACCGGTGCCGTGGCCGGTCTCCTGGCTCGCAGGTGCTGGACGTACCAGCGGCCGATCCGCCTTCCCGGACTCGCGTCCAGTGGCTCCGCCGCTGAAACAGCATTAAACAGCTCAGCGGCGGGTGGATCGGTTTGTGCCTGCTCACAGTGGCGAGGGCCGCTCCGGCGTCACACCGGAATTCCCGAGCACCACGGCACGTGCAGGCTAGCCGCCGGCCCCGGTCGCCAGCAATGCCTGCCGGCGACCGGTGACCGATCCGTCAGTCGCGACGGAGGGCAGGTCAGCGCATCGCCATCGTGCCGGCGGCGGTGGCGCGGACCGAGAGCGCGGCGCTCCTGGCTCGTGTCAGCAGCGCCACCGCCTGCTGCGGTGCGTTGCTCAGCACGCTGTGCTCGGCGTCCGCGGTGAGCGCCGCGGTGGCGCTCATCCCGGCGGCCCCGTGCGCCGAGATCGCATCCTGCGCGAGGTCGCGCGCCACGGACACGACCGCGTCCTGCTGCGCGAACGGGTACCCCGACATCGCGCGGGCGGTCGTGTCCAGACCGGCGAGCACCTGGTCGGGCTTGCGCACCGTGCCGTCGGCGTTCCAGTTGCTCGCCTTCAGCAGCTGGTCGAGGTCGTTCGCCACGGCGCCCGCTCCGGACTGCGACGCGAGCTGGGCGCGCAGCGTCTGCAGGCGGGCGCGTGGCGAGTCGGTGCGCAGCCCCCAGCCGTACGGGTACAGCGGGTCGTAAGACTGGTCGCCGACGTTGATCGGCAGCTGGCTCTCGGCCTTGGCCCATGTCTCGGGCAGCCGTCCGGTGAACGGCTTCGCGCCGAAGAGCACGTCCGCGACGCCCGCCCCCTCGGTGCCGGGCAGCCACGACGCCACTACCGCCTGCGCCTCGGGGACGATGCCGGTGATGTCCAGCGGTCGCCCGGAGACGTCCAGCACCGCGCACTTCATCGCGCCGCACACCGTGTCCACGGCGTTGCGGTCGGCCACCGACAGCTGCATGGTGTGGCCGTTGCCGACGTCGCCGATCCCTTCCGCGTAGGGCGTCTCCCCCACGACCACCACGCCGACGTCGTACCCGGCCGTGCTCGCCGACGCGTCCTTGGAGTACGTGACGCCCGCCTGCGGAGCGACTTGCCGCATGCCCTGCAGGATCGAGGTGCCGCCCGGGATCGCGCCGGACTGCCCCTGCCACGTCAGGGTCCAGCCGCCGGACTGGTTGCCGACGTCGTCGGCGTTCGAGCCGGCCACGTACACCTTGGCGTGGCTGCTCAGCGGCAGCAGGTGGCCGCTGTTCTTCAGCAGCACCTGCGACTCGGCGGCCGCTTGCCGCGCCACGGCCCGGTGGGCGGCGGACCCGATGGTGCCGATGTTGGTGCGGTCCGCGAACGGGTGGTCGAACAGGCCGAGGGCGAACTTCTGCCGCAGGATGCGCGACACGGCGTCGTCGACCCGCGCCGGCGTGACGTCCCCGCTGCCGACGAGCGCGATCAGATCGGCCGTGAACGTCTGGTAGTTGTACGGGACCATCACCATGTCGATGCCGGCGTTGACGCCAATCTTCACGTCGTCCTTGTAGTTCGGGCCGATCTGGTCGATGCCGTTCCAGTCGCTGATCACGAAGCCCGAGAAGCCCAGCTGCCCCTTGAGCACGCCGGTGATCTGGTCGGCGCGCGCGTGCATCTTGACCGGCGCGCTGTCCTTGCCCAGGATCTGCAGGCTCGAGTAGGACGGCATCACCGAACCCACGCCGTCGGCTACCGCCGTCTTGTAGGGCGCGAGGAACAGCGCGTCCAGCTGCTGCTGGGTGACGTAGGTGACGCCCTGGTCGATCGTGTAACTGCCCGTGGTGGACGAGCCGTACTTCGTGCCGCCGTCGCCGAGGAAATGCTTGGCGGTGGCCAGCACGCTGGTGTTCCTCGCCAGGTTCCCGTCGCCCTGCAGCCCGCCGATGATCGTCTCCATCTGGCTGACCAGGGCCGGGTCCTCACCGAAGGACTCGTACGAGCGGCCCCACCGCTCGTCGCGCGTCACGCACACGCAGGGCGAGAACGCCCAGGGCACGCCGGTGGCGCGGGTCTCGGTGGCGGTGACGGCGCCGTCCTGCCGGACCAGGGCCGGGTCGCGGGTGGCGCCCATGCCGATGTTCTGCGGGAACACCGTTGCGCCGGCGAGGTTGTTGTCGCCGTGCACGGAGTCGATGCCGTAGATCAGCGGGATCTGCAGCGGCGTGCTGAGGGCCCTGGTCTGGAACTGGTCGATCATGTCCGCCCACGCCGTCGGCGTGTTCGGCGTCGGCACCGACCCGCCGCCGGACAGCACCGAACCCAGCCGGTACTTCGTGATGTCGCCGCCGCTACCGACGGCGCCCCGCTCCGCCTGCGTCATCTGCCCGACCTTGTCGGCCAGCGACATTCGCGACATCAGGTCGGAGACCCGCTGCCCGATCGGCAGGCCGGCGTCGAGGTACGGCAGCCCGTGCGCGTTGATCACGACAACCGGGGCGGAGCCGATGAACGTCGCGCCCGTCGCCGTGAGGTTCACCGGGATCGTCTTGGCGACCGACGGCGGGGTGCCGGACGTGGTCTGGACGGGGATCGGCTGGCTGGACCCGGAGGCTGTGCCGGCCGGGAAGGTGAGCGTGCCGGACGCATCGGTGAAGTCGGTGCCGGCCACCGCCGTGCCGCCGCCGAGCGACCACGCCACGGTGACGTCACTCGCCAGCGGCGAGTTGTCCGGCGTCGTGACCGTCACGGCGACCGCTGCGCTCTGACCGGGGTCTACGAGGTACGTGCCCGTCGGCGCGGCGACCTTCGGGGTGGCCTGGCCGTAGACGCGGACGTCGTCGAACTGCAGATGCCCGCTTGCCTGCGGCAGGTTGACCGCGTAGCCCCACATCGTGGTGAGGTTCAGGACGCCGTCGGACGGGGCGCCCGACGGCTGGTAGTCGGTGCGCTTGACCAGCGCCGTGAACGGCGTCTGGATCTGGCGCCAGCCGGCGACGGAGTCGGTGAAGAAGCCCTGCCACAGCTCGGCGTGCTCGCCGTCGGTGCCGCCGTCCTTGACCTCGTACTCGACCCGCTGCCCGGAGCCGGTGCCCTTGACCCAGAAGCTGAACCCGGCGTAGGCGCTCCAGTCCTGCGGGGCGGAGAGGTTGTCGCTGAAGCCGCCGTATCCGCTGACGGTGTACGGCACGTCGAGCGCGTGGTTGTCCGGCGCCGCGCCGGGGCGGTCGGGGGCCGCGACGACGCTGAGCGTCGGCGTGCTGGCCGCGTCGTTGCCGAACGGGAAGACGCCCGGGCTGCCGGTGGTGATCGGGACGGAGCCCTCGAAGTCCTCGACGACGGGGAGCGGGCCGGACACGGCGGATGCGGCCTGCGGCGACACCGCGGCGGCGAGCGAGGTGAGCAGGAGGGCGGCGAGCAGAGCGGCGACCGGCCGTCGCGGGAGGGACGAGATGCGCATGGGGAGACCTCTCGGGCGAAACGGACACGGCGCCTTGCAGCCGGGGACGTTATTGGCCCGGTATTTGCGCTGTCAATAGCCATAAGGCGCGTCGTTCTGCGCGGTTTCTCCTGTTATTCGGCCGAAGCTCAGTCATAACTTGTCGCATTCAGCCGTTCTGAGCGCCGATCTCCCCGTATTCTGGCGCGATGGCGCACCCGATGACCCGAGGCAGCGACGCGCTGCGCGAGTTCAACCGCGGCCGGGTGCTCGCCGCGGTCCGCGCCGGCCGGGCGACGAACCGCGCAGAGCTCGGCGCCGTCACGCGCCTCGCGCGCAGCACAGTGACCGGGCTGGTGGCCGAGCTGCTGGCCTG
>JAVHVL010000479.1:0-3081 GCA_032160565.1 Pseudonocardiales bacterium
AGTGAGCTGTCCGGGGCCAGTGATCTCGAGGCGCCCGTGGCCTGGCCGTCCGTCGCCGGCGTCGTGCCGGCTACGTACCACGACGTCAACCAAATCCTCATGGACGTCGTCCGGGAGGCCCGGCCGCGGCAACTTCATGTGGCGTCGTTGTCGCCCTGATCGGCTCGCAGGAGCAGGCAGGCCTTCTGCTGCACACGGCTACGAGCTGGTCTTGACCAGGCGCACGCCACGCCACGCCATGACCGCGGATCGACGGATCGGGTCCCCCTTGGCGGAACGCGCCCTCATCGGCGGGAACGGCCCGACGGTGTGATGCCCGAGTCCGGGCGCCGCGTAAGGAATGCACGGCGAGCCATGCCGCGGCGCATTGGTATCGCTGGACTGGCGATGCCGCCGGGTTGGCCCCTACTCGATCTCCGCCATCGAGCGCGGGAAGCGAGCGGGAGCAAAGTGCATCGCCCCGGCCGGGACCATCCACGGCATGACGATGACGTCGAAGCGGCCCGCCTGCACCGCCGGGTCCGCTTCTTTCAGACGCCGTGTCTCTTCGGCGTCGGCCTTCAAGATCGACAGTCCGCGAAATCGATCATTGAGCAGTGGGCCGGCGGCGAGGAGGTATCCGGCTTCATGGAGATCCGAGGTGGGCCATGTGAGCGTCCTGCAGGGCCGCCGCCTCGGCGGCGTCGAGTTCGGGGGCGTTGTCACGAAGCACGAGCAGGGCTGCGGTCAAACGCTCAAAGTCCACTCGACAACGATAGAGCCGCCGCGGCGCATCAGAGCTAGTCTCGCCCGGCTCGGGAGAGCACCGATGTCATGACCATTCCCGCAGCAACCGTCGAAACGTGGACGTGCGACGCGGAAGCGACTGATGTTCAGCTCGGCGGCGATGTCACTCTTGGAACGACCGTCGAGGTAGTCGCTGCGGGCAACACGGGACATCAGCAGGAGCTGCGCTGGCCCGGTCCGCACGTCGACCGCGTCCCTTCATGACGCCGATCGCTCATCTGAGCATCAGTTTTGGAGTTTGGCGTGTTGCGTTGGAGCAGCCAGCAGGTGCTCCACGGCATCGCTCGGGCCCGCTCACCGTTACGGCAGGACCTGCGTCTTCAGTCCCTTCCCCGCCCGGAAGGTGTCGAGCGCTTCTGCGTACCTCTGCAGGGGCAGCCGGTCGGTGATGAACACCCGCGGGTCGACTACCCCCGCGGCGAACAGTTCGGCGGCCCTCTCATAGCTGTGTAGCACGGCCATCGCGCCGGTGATGGTGATCTCCTGGTTGTAGATCTTGTAGGGCTCGATGGTGGCTCGCGCCGCGTAGGCGGCCACCCCGAACTGAAGGAAGGTGCCGGCGGGCGCGACGCGACCGAGACCGTCCTGGATGGCCTTCTCGTTGCCGGTCGCGTCGACGACCAGCTCCCACCCGAAGGGTCGTTCGAGGTGGTCAGCGGAGGTGACCGCGTTGGAGCTGCCGAGCTGCCTGGCCACGACGAGCCGGTCCGGGTTGACGTCGACGAGGTCGACGCTGACTGCGCCGACGCGTTTGGCCAGCTCGAGCATCATCAGGCCCATCGTGCCGGCGCCGTATATCAATACGTGCGATCCGAGTTGGCTGCGCAGCACGTCGTAGCCGCGTACGGCGCAGGACAGAGGTTCGATCAAGGTCGCGTCGGCGGTTTCGATGTGATCGGGCAGCCGCACACAGTTGGCTGCCGGCACAGCGACGTACTGGGCCGCGCCGCCGGACACGGTCACGCCGATAGCTCCCCACCGCTGGCACAGGTTGTTGTGTCCGATCCGGCAGTAGTGGCACTGGTGGCAGTACAGCGAGGGGTCGACGGCGACCCGGTCGCCCTCGCTCACGCCGAGCGCGTTCGCGTCGCGGGCGACCACCTGACCGGCGAATTCGTGTCCGGGGATCACGGGTAGGGACGGGGCGAATTCGCCTTCGAGGATGTGGAGGTCGGTGCCGCACAGCCCGCATGCGGCGACCTCGACGACCACCTCGCCGGATGTGGGCGTGGGGTCGTCGACGGTTTCGACGGCGACCTCGCCGGGCGACTTGATGACCGCCGCTCTCACTTCACCGCGCCCAGGGACAGGCCTTGCACGAGTTTGTCCTGTGCGGCGAAACCGGCCACCACCACCGGTATCGACACCACCGTGGCTGCCGCGCAGACCTTGGCCAGGAACAGGCCCTGGCTGGTGACGAAGCTGGTCAAGAACACTGGTGCGGTCTGGGCCATCACGCCGGTCAGCACCCGGGCGAACAACAGCTCGTTCCAGCTGAAGATGAAGCAGATCAGGGCGGTGGACGCGATGCCGGGCACCGCGATCGGCGCGATGATCTTGCGCATCGTGTAGACGACGCCGGCGCCGTCGATGGCCGCCGCTTCGAGGATGGCGGGGGGCACCTCGGCCAGGAACGATCGCAGCATCCACACGGCTATGGGCAGATTCATCGAGGTATACAGGATGATCAGCAAGAAGATGTTGTCCAGCATGTGTACCTTCTGCGCGAACAGGTAGATCGGCAGCAGGCCAGCCACCAGAGGCAGCATCTTGGTGGACAGGAAGAAGAACAACACGTCCGACCACTTGCGTACCGGGCGGATCGACAGTGCGTAGGCGGCGGGGAACGCCAGCAACAGCACGATGATCGTCGAGGAGACGCTGGCGGTGGCCGAGTTAGCCAGGTACGGCCAGGGGTTGGTGCCGGTGCTCGATCCGAAGAAGTCGCGGTACCCCTCGAGGGTGAGTGGCGCGTTGATGCTGGGCGGATTGGTGCCGGCGTCGGCCTCGCTGTGGAACGAGGTCAGGATCATCCAGAGCACCGGAATGATGAAGATGATTCCGATAACCCAAGCGAGCAGACCGAGCAGCACGCCACTGGCGCGCCTCTTGCCGGCGGTGCGTGTGGTGGTGGCCACGACGGCACGGTCGGCGACGGGGGTGGTCATCAGGTGCTCTCCTCACGTAGCAGCGACGACACCGTGCGCAGAGCCAACGTCGCGATGATCAACGAGCCGACCACGACCACCACCCCTTGGGCCGAGGCCAGGCCGTAGTCGTGGGCGCTGAAGAACG
>JAVHVL010000532.1:0-4038 GCA_032160565.1 Pseudonocardiales bacterium
CGGGGCGGCTTCAACTACGGCATCATCGTCGCCTCGTTCCTTGCGATCCTGCTGGTCAAGCGCTCGGCGATGTTCCCGATCGTGGTCGCGCCACCGCTGGTCTATGCCGCGGCCTCAGCGGCGATGCTCTACGTCCGCTCCAGCGGGCTGAACGACCGCAAGGTGCTGTTCGACGCCGCCACCAACTGGCTCGTCTACGGCTTCCCCGCCATGGCGGGGGCGTCGGCTGCCGTGCTGATCATCGCCGGCATCCGCCTCATCGTGCGGCGCTAGCGGCGCTGGCAGCGCGAGCCCGTTGGCCACCGCGAGCCGCTGGTACTCATCGGGTCACTGCGCTCAGCGGGCGCCGGGCGCGCCGGATCCCGTGCGCAGGTCGCGGCGCAGCTCCTGCGGGAGCGCGAAGGTAAGGCGCTCCTCGGTGTGGCTGACCTCCTGCACGTCGTCGTAGCCCTGCTCGGCCAGCCAGGCCGTGACCTCCCGCACGAGGACCTCGGGCACCGATGCACCGGAGGACAGCCCCACCGACGTCACGTCCGTCAGCCAGGCCGGATCGATCGCGTCCGCGTTCTCGACGAGGTACGCGGCCCGGGCACCCGCGGCCAGCGCCACCTCCACCATCCGCACCGAGTTGGAGGAGTTCGCGGAGCCGACGATGAGGAACAGCTCCACCTGCGGTGCGATGGTCTTCACGGCCGCCTGCCGGTTCTGCGTGGCATAGCAGATGTCGTCCGAGGGCGGCGACTGCAGCAGCGGGAACCGCTCGCGCAGCGCCTCGACGGTCTCCATCGTCTCGTCGACCGACAGGGTGGTCTGGGAGAGCCACACCACCTTCTCCGGGTCGCGTACGTCGACGTTGGCGACGTCGTCGGGCCCGTCGACGAGGGTGATGCGCTCCGGGGCCTCCCCGCTGGTGCCGACGACCTCCTCGTGCCCCTCGTGACCGATCAGCAGGATGTCGTAGTCCTCGTTGGCGAACCGCTTCGCCTCGTGGTGCACCTTCGTGACCAGCGGGCAGGTGGCGTCGATCGCCTTCAGGCCTCGTGCCGCGGCCTGCTCGTGCACCTCCGGGGCGACGCCGTGCGCCGAGAAGACGACGATCGCCCCCTCGGGCACCTCGTCGGTCTCCTCGACGAAGATCGCCCCCCGGGCCTCCAGCGCCTGCACCACGTGCAGGTTGTGCACGATCTGCTTGCGCACGTAGACCGGTGCGCCGTAGTGGTCCAGGGAATGTTCGACGGTTTGGACCGCGCGGTCGACCCCGGCGCAATAGCCGCGCGGTTGGGCCAGCAGGACCCGCCCACGGGATGGGCGGCTGGCGTGCGCCTGAGTCGCGGTCATACCTGTAGATGGTACGGACCGCTCGGATACGGCAGGCTGGAGTCATGCCGCAGCTCCCCACCCCCCTGCGCGCGGCCATCGGCCTCGTCGCCACTGCGATGGACGAGGCCCGGCACCTGCCGGACAAGGCGATCGAGCTGCCGATGCTCGCGGTGAGTACCGCGCTGCAGGTGTCACTGCGGGCACAGCAGCGCTACGCGCACCTCGCGGCCCGCGGCGACGAGCTGCTCAACCGCCGCGAGACCACCGATGAACCGCCGCCCTGGGCCACCTTCGACGAGCCGGTTGCAGTCGCGAGGGTGGACGTGGTCGACGACGCGCCGACGATCCCCACAGTGCAGGACGCGTCGACGGAGCCGACCGAGCCGATTGCGTCGACCGAGCCGACCGAGCCGATTGCGTCGACCGAGCCGACCGAGCCGACTGCGCCGACTGCGCCGACTGCGCCGACTGCGCCGCGGAAGACCGTGCGCCGCCCACGCAACGGCAAGCCCTCGCCGTTCGACGCGATCGGTGACGAGTAACACTCGGATGAGCCGGCTGGAGACCTCGGCCGACGCGCCGATCCCGGTCCGCGTCGTCGCGCAGAAGATCGGCGAGTGGATCGCCCGCCTCGGCGAGGTGTGGGTGGACGGGCAGATCGCCCAGCTGACCCGGCGGCCCGGAATGGCGACCCAGTTCCTCACCCTCCGCGACCCGGACGCCACCATCTCCCTCACCGTCACCTGCCCGCGCAGCATCCTCAGCGAGGGCATCGGCGAGGGGTCGCGCGTCGTGCTCCGCGCCCGCCCGGACTTCTATCTCGAGCGTGGCACGCTCAGCCTGCGCGCCACCGAGATCCGCCAGGTGGGGCTGGGCGAGCTGCTCGCGCGTCTGGAGGCGCTGAAGAAGTTGCTCGCGGCCGAGGGGCTCTTCGCCGCGGAGCACAAGCGGCCGCTGCCTTTCCTGCCCAGGCGTATCGGCGTGATCACCGGCAGGGCCAGCGCGGCGGAGCGCGACATCGTGGAGAACGCCCGCCGCCGGCTGCCCGGCGTCGGGTTCCGGATCGAGAGCGTGGCCACGCAGGGGCCGTCAGCGGTGAACGAGATAGTGGCGGCGCTGGAGCTGCTCGACGGCGACGCGGGCATCGACGTGATCGTGATCGCGCGGGGCGGGGGCAGCGTGGAGGATCTGCTGCCGTTCAGCAACGAGACGCTGGTGCGCGCCGTCTTCGCTGCGCGCACCCCGGTCGTCAGCGCCGTCGGGCACGAGACGGACACCCCGCTGCTGGACTTCGTCGCCGACCTCGCGGTCTCCACCCCCACCGACGCGGCGAAGCGGATGGTCCCCGATCTCGTCGAGGAGACGCATCGCCTCGACGAGCTCCGCTCCCGGGCGCGCGCCTGCATCCGCCAGCGGCTCGCCCGCGAGGCGGAGCTGATGGGCGGCCTCCCCGAGCGCATGCGCCGCACCCTGCGCGCCCGCATCGACGCCGAGCTCGGCGAGGCCGACCGGCTGCGGGAGCGGGCCAGGCGGCGCATCGGTGGGTTGCTCGACGGCGCGCGCGCCGACCTCGAACACGTCCGGGCGCGCGTGAACGCGCTGTCCCCGCAGTCCACGCTGGACCGGGGCTACGCGGTGGTGCGGCGGCCCGACGGCACGGTCGTCCGCAATGCAGCTGGGGCCGGCGGCAGGCTGCGCATCCGCGTCGCGCGTGGCGAATTCGAGGCCGTCGTCCAGTAGCGCGGCGACGCGTAGGGTCGAGCACCGTGACGCCCCCAGACGACAGCGCCGCCCGCAGCCCGGAGACGACCGAAGAGACCGGCTACGAGGATGCGCGCGCGGAACTGCGCGAGGTCGTCGCCAAGCTGGAATCCGGCGGGCAGTCGCTGGAGGAGTCGTTGGCCCTGTGGGAGCGCGGCGAGGTGCTCGCCGACATCTGCCAGCGTTGGCTCGACGGCGCGAGCGCCCGCCTCGACCAGGCAATCACCGCACACGACAGCGCGCCCGCGGAAGACCGCTAGCGCCTCAGAGCGCGGTGGGGTCCGGCTCCTGGCGCCGCACGTACAACACCGCGATCGCCAGCAGCAGCAAGCCGGCGCCCACCCGCCCCAGGCCGCTGAGCGACTCCCCGAGCACGATCGCGGCCAGCACCGTGGCCGCCAGCGGCTCCAGCAGGGTCAGCACGCCGGCCACCTCGGACGACGTGGACCGCAGGCCGGCGTAGAACAGCCCGTACGCCACCACGGTCGACACGATCCCGATGTAGACCAGCCACCCGTCGGCCACGGCGTCGGACGGCAGCGCCATGCCGAACGGCAGTGCGATCGGCAGCAGGACGACGGCCCCGATCCCGCTGGTTGCCGCCGTCAGCAGCAGCGGGTCGCCGTCGGCGGCCAACCGCCGGTTGAGCACCGTCGTCGCCGCGTAACCGAGCCCCGACCCGAGCGAGGCCAGGATGCCGAGCACGGGATGCGGCGCGGACGCGCTCGACGAACCGGCCGCGAACGAGATGAGGACCAGCCCGCCGACCGCGCACGCCACGGTGGCCATCGAGCCGACCGGTGGCCGGCGCCGGGCAGCCACCGCGCTGGCCAGGGTGAGCGCGACCGGCGCCACCGCGAGGCTGACCAGCGTCGACACGCTCACGCCGACGTTCTCGACTCCGACGAAGTACAGCGCCTGGTACAGGCCGAGCCCGGCACCAGACAGCACGAGCGA
>JAVHVL010000573.1:0-3623 GCA_032160565.1 Pseudonocardiales bacterium
TCGACGAACTCCTGGTCCTGCGCAAAGCGGCGGTGCAGCATCTTGAGCGCGACGTCGCGGCCGAGGTGCTCGTCGTGCGCGCAGTAGACGTCGGCCATCCCACCGGTGCCGATGCGTCCGGTGATCCGATAACGGCCGTCGACGATCGTGTTCTCCGCTACCTCAGCCACCGCTTGCAGCCTTTCCGAGGAGCGCCTGCAATACCTGCTTCGCGATCGGCGCCGCGACGGTTCCGCCCTCGCCCTGAGTGCGCTCGATCGTGACCGCCACTGCCATCCTCGGCTTGTCCGCCGGCGCGAAGCAGATGAACCACACCTGGTTGTCGGTGGTGCCCGGGATCTCGGCAGTACCGGTCTTGCCGGCGACGGAGACGCCCTGCAGGCGCGCAGCGGTACCCGTTCCCTCCTCCACGACGTGGCGCATCATCTGGCCGAGCTGCGCCGCCGCGCCCTTGCTCATCACCGTCGCCGCCGGCGAAGGATGGAACGTCTTCTTGACGCGGCCGTCCTTGGCGACAATGCGGTCCACGAACTGCGGCTTCATGCGCACGCCGCCGTTCGCGACCGTGGCCGCGACCTCAGCCATCTGCAACGGCGTCACGAAGAGGTGGCACTCCTGCCCGATTGCGACGCGCCCGAAGTCGATGCCCCGGCCGCACGACTTCGCCGGGAAGACGCCGCTGGCGAGCATCTGATCCTTCGGGTAGTCGAGCGGGGGCTTGCGCTGGAAGCCGAAGCGGCGCATGTACTTGAGCATCGTCGATCGCCCGAGCTTCTCGCCCACTTCGCCGAAGACGGTGTTGACGGAATGCGTCAGCGCGTCGGTCAGCGAGATCGCGCCGAAGCTCTCGTTGCCGAAGTTGCTCAGCGGGACGCCGCTGATCACCTTGGGCGACTTGCCGCTGATGAACGAGTCCGGCTTGTAGCGGCCGGAGTCGAGCGCCGCCGCCGCCGTCACGACCTTGAACGTCGAGCCGGGCGGGTACTTGCCCTGGGTCGCGCGGTTCAGGGCCGAAGCCGCGCCGCCGATGCCGCCCGGCGCGGTGATGCGATTGGGGTCGAAGCCGGGCTCGTTGGCCATCACGCGGACGCGGCCGGTCGACGGCTCGATCGCCACGACCGAGCCCGGACGGCCGGCGAGTCCCTGCAGCGCGACCTTCTGGGCCTTCACGTCGAGGTTCGTGTGCACGTCCTCGCCCTCGAGTGGATGCCCGAGCAACTGGTCGATCGTCGACGCAAACTCGTTCTGGCGGCCGGCCAGCTGGTCGTCGTACTGCTTCTCGAGCCCGGCCGACCCGCGGCTCACGAAGTAGTAACCGACCGCATGAGCGAAGAGCCCGTCCTGCGGGTAGGTGCGGTAGTAGCGCTTCGTCTCGCCCGTGCCGGTGCGCTGGTTGGTCGCCAGCACGGTTCCGTCGGCGGCCGTGATCAGGCCGCGAGGGTGCTGCATCTGCTCGAGCAGCTGGCGGCGGTTGTGCGGGTTGCTCTTCAACCCCTTCGCGCCCAGCTCGTCGACCGTCCACCACGATGTCGCGAAGATCAGCGAGCCGAAGAGCACGATGACCAGGCCGAAGAGGTTGCGGATCTTCGCGTTCAAGCGACAACCCCGCCGGTCAGTTCACGACGCGAACGCGCGGCGTCGGAGACGACCAGCAGCAGCGCGAGCAACACGAAGTTCGCGATGATCGAGCTGCCGCCGTACGAGATGAACGGCAGCGTCACGCCGGTGAGCGGGATCACCTTGGTCACGCCGCCGACGATCACGAAGACCTGGAGCGCGAACACGGCGGTGAGCCCGGTGGCCAGCAGCTTCCCGAAGCCGTCGCCCGAGATCATCGCGGCCTTGAAGCCGCGGCGGACGAACAGCAGGTAGGCGATCAGCAGCCCGGCGGCGCCGAAGAGCCCGAGCTCGTTGGTTATGACGGCGTAGATCAGGTCCGTGTGGGGCGCGGGCAGGATCGAGTGGCCGCCCGGCAGGTACAGGAGCGACTGGCTGAAGCCCTTGCCCATCAGGCCGCCGTCCGCCTGGGCGAACAGCCCCTGCGCGATCTGGTAGCCGGTGCCCTCGACCAGATCGGGGCGAAACGGGTGCTGCCAGATCTCGACGCGGGAGTGCACGTGCGAGATGTGGTTGGTCAGGAACCACGCGCCGAGCGCGAACAGCCCGGCCCCCCCGCCCACGAGCGACAAGCGCCCCGTCGCCACATAGAGCAGCGCCAGGAAGCCGCCGAAGAACATCAGCGACGAGCCCAGGTCGCGGATGAAGATGAGCATGATCATCGACGCGCCCCAGACCACCAGCAGCGGGCCCATGTGCTTCAGGGACACCCGCGGCAGCCGTCCCTGGACCAGCACCTCGCGCACGTCGCGGAGGTAGCTCGCCAGGAAGACGATCACGCCGATCTTCGCGAACTCGGCGGGCTGGAACGAGAACGAGCCGATGTGGATCGCCAGGTATGCGCCGTTGGTGGCCTGGCCGACGACGCGCGGCAGTAGCAAGAGCCCGATGCTGGCCGCGGCGATCGTGTAGCGGTAGCGCTCGAGCACCCGGTAGTCGCGCAGCAGCACGATCGTCCCGCAGAAGAACACCAGCCCCAGCGCGAACCAGCCGGCCTGCTTGATCGCGTAGCTCTCCTGGATCCGGTACAGCTCGACCAGGCCAATCGACGCCAGGACCGCCACGATCGGGAAGATGTACGGGTCCGCGTTCGGCAGGCGCCAGCGGATGAACAGATGCGCGAACAGGCAGCAGCCGAGGAAGATCGCGCCGTATACGAGCGTCGCGTCGTGGACGTTGGCCTGCCGGGTCAGCAGCACGGCCGTGAAGCCGCCGGTGACCAGCAGCGTCGCGGGCAGCAGCCCGAAGAGCTCGCGGTTGCGCGCCGACATCACGACGACCCGGCGGTGTCGAGGCTGCGCACCAGGTCCACGGCGTCGCCGTGCGATCGCAGCTGGTGGTCAAGCACGCGCTTGCGGCGCTTGGGCGCCAGCGACAGCGCAGGCACACCGGACACGTAGCGCTGCTGGTAGAGCCGCACGCCGAGTGGTAGCTCGTAAGGGAGGCCGCGGTAGAGCGTGACGAAGCCCTGGTTGTTGGTGCCGACGAACCAGACGCTGCGCGTGACGGCGTACAACACGCCGCCCGCGATTGCGACTGTCAGCACGCCGCCGACGATGACCCTCGGAAGCCAACGCCCCCGGCGGCGAGGGGCCGGACGGGGGCGCGGGGGCTGCATGCCGGAGGTCGGGTCGCGCGGCACGGGCGAGGCACGCTGCGATATGCGCACCGCGGTGGCGGCGCCCGTGGGCGCCGGGACCGGCGCCGCGGCCGGCGTCGAGGGGCCCCGCGCCTGCGTGTCCAGCTCGGCGATCCGCTGGCGCTCCGCGTCGATCTGCTCCGTTGACGGGGCCGCCTGATCACCGGCGATCGTGTCGTAGGACTCGGTGTCGCTGCGACGCCCCTCGCCCGTCCCATCGTCCTCCACGCGGAACAGGACCGCGGTGATGTTGTCGCGCCCGCCGTTGTCGTTTGCGGCCCCGATCAACGCCGTCGCGGTGCTCTCGAGGCGGCCGCCGCTGCCGACGATCTGCTCCATGTCCGCATCCGAGACCATCCCGGAGAGA
>JAVHVL010000607.1:0-5189 GCA_032160565.1 Pseudonocardiales bacterium
CCTCTCCGGACATCAGCGTCGCCAGCCGGTCCGACGACGCCGGCACCTCCCTGAACGTGATCTGGTCGAGCTCGGGCGGGAAGGGATGCTCCTTGTGGGCCACCCAGACGACATGGCGCCCCGGGCTGAGGTCCTCGAGCTTGAACGGACCGACGCCCGCGTCGTGGCCCTTCAGCCAGCGCTTCGCCCAGGGATCGCCGGAGGTCGCATGGCTCTTCGCCAGCTCGGAGTCGACCATCACGCGCCAGAACGTGCTCATCGTGAGGAGCAGGTCCGGCCCCGGCTCCTCCAGTTCGATGCGGACCGTGTACTTGTCGAGGGCCCGCACATCCTCCGGTCGCTCGATCGTGGCGAGGCTGTTGTAGAAGCTCGTGATTCCGTGCAGCGCGAAGCTTCGGTCGAACGTCCACTTCACGTCCGCGGCGGTGAACTCGTTCCCCGCGTGGCTGGGCCAGCCCTTTCGGAGCGAGAACGTGTAGGTCCTCCCGCCGTTGGTGGCCTCCCAGCCCTCGGCCATCCGCGGCTCGGTGATCTCGTTGAAGTTGTTGGCCTGCCAGGCGAGGTCGAAGCCGCCCGGCTCGCCGGGTGCCGGGATCTCCTTCCAGCGGGTCAGGCGGTCGTTCAAGTTGAAGATGTGGTCGTACACCTCTTTGCCGAAGACGAGCTCCCAGACGAGGCTGGGAGGTGTCGTTGCCGCCGCGACGACCAACTGATTGGAGCGGGCGGCACGACCGCCGCAGGCCGCGATCAACGATCCCGCGAACGGGACCCCAACCGCCGCCGCGGCGGACTCGAGGAACGACCTGCGAGTCAGTGGACGGGGGAAACTGCGGGTGGGTGGGCCTTCGGACCGGTCCGTCATCGAACTTCCTCGCCCGGGCATTTGGGACAGTGCCCATCCGAAGGGGAGAGGGTTCGGCGCGCGTGCCGCTCCCGCGGCCGGAAGCCGGTTGGTCTCCGGCGGCAGCTCCGATCAGCGGATCCGCCCGGGCGGGCGAATGTTCGCTTCGGCGCCCCTCTGGACCGACGCCGCCAGACTAGCGCGGCGCCCGCCGACGTCCAAGGAACACGCTTCCTCCGGCGACGGCAAAGGAGGAAACTGGTCTCGTTCCCGACCGGGGGTGGACGCGTGCGGCCTCGGCAGATCGCACCAGTGGCGTTGGTCCTCGGGTTGATCGTTGCGGCTTTCTTCGGGACCCGCCTGCTCGGCGAGCGTGAGGCGCGACTGGATTCCGAGCACCGCGCCGAGGTCGCGGCTGCGCAGATCCGCGGGCGCCTCGACCAAGGATCCTCCCTCGCCGAGAGCCTCAGCCGGTTCATGGTGAGCGTGGCGGGGAGCCCGGTCACGAGCGAGGAGTTCGAAAGCAACGCATCGAGATGGCTCAGCCCGGCAGGCTTCCCCGCCGCTGCGTGGGTCGAGCAGGTTCCGGGTTCTCAGCGCGCCGCGTACGAGGGGCGGACCGGTAACCCCATCGTCACAATCGACCGGCGACTGAGGATCGTGCCGGTCGGCTCGCGGTCGTCGTATCTGCCGGCGACTCTCGTCTCCGGCATCCCTCCGGTGGCGGTGCACGGGATCGATCTCGGCGGCGAACCGGGCGTGGCTGCGACGGTGACCCGTGCGGGCGCGATTGACGACGTACGCGCAACCCCGCTGGCAACCCTACGAGACGGCGAGCAGGGGCTGTTTCTCGTGAGGTTCGCTCCGAGCCTTATCGGGGGCGTCGTCAAACCGGGGTTCGTCGTGTTGTTCGTGTCGGAACCCTCGTTGCGCGCGGCGGCTACCGGCGCGCCGCCGTTGCAGCTCACCGTCGGCGGCACCTCCGCTGGAGACCTCGGGGGCGCGGCAGCCGTGCACAACACGTTCACGGCCGCGGGCCAGCGATTCGACGTCGCCGTGCCGCACGGATCGGTCTACGGCGCCGCGGCCGTCCTGCCGTGGATCATCCTCGCCGCCGGCCTCGTCCTCGCCGCCCTCGCCGGTGCGCTCGGGGTCAACGCGGCGCGGCGAGCCAGGGCGCAGGACGAGCTCGACCGGGTCTTCACGCTCTCTTCCGACCTGATCGCGGTCGCCGACTTCGAAGGACATTTCACGCGCGTCAATCCCGCTGTCGAGCAGGTTCTCGGCTATACGGCCGAGGAGTTCCTGGCGCGGCCGTACCTCGAGCTCGTCCATCCGGACGACCGTGAGAAAACTGCTGCGGCGACGGCCCGGATCCGCGAAGGGAACAAGGTCACGTCGTTCGAGACCCGCTACGTCCGCAAGGACGGCTCGTACCGAGTGCTCGAATGGACGTCGACTCCTGTCCCCGAGGAGAGATCCATGTACGGGGTGGCACGCGACGTGACGGAGCGCCGGCAGGCCGAAAGCGAGCTGAGACGGCTTGCGGGCGAGCAGGCGGCGCTGCGTCGCGTGGCGACCATCGTTGCCATGGGCGTGTCGCCGGCGGAGGTCTTCTCAGCGGTCGCCGAGGAGGGGGAGCGGCTTCTCGACGCCCAGGCGACAGCGATCGGGCGGCTCGAGCCAGACGGGACGATGGCCATCGTTGCCAGCAGCGGGGCCGCGAGCGACGAGTTGCCGGTGGGCAGTCGGCTGACGCTCGAGTCGAACTTGGCGTTGACCATGGTGGTGCGAACCGGCCGGTCGGCTCGCGTCGACGACTACAGCCGCGCTCCGGAGTTCGTCGACCGCGGTGCGCAACGGTCGGGGATTCGTTGCGCCGTGGCCGTCCCGATCATGGTCGGGGGCTCTCTCTGGGGGGCGATCGGCGCCGGGACGAATCGCAAGCAGTTCCCGGCCGACGCCGAGCAGCGCATGGCCGACTTCACCGAGCTCCTCGCGACCGCGATCGCCAACGCGGACAGCCGCGCCGAGCTTGCCGCCTCGCGCAGGCGGATCGTCGCGGCGTCCGACGAGGCGCGCCGCCGGATCGAGCGAGACCTCCACGACGGCACGCAGCAGCAGCTGGTCTCACTCGGGCTGGCGGTGCGCGCCGCGGAGTTGAATGTCCCTCCCGAGAGGCGCGATCTTCGAGCCGAGCTGTCCCGGGTCGCGACGGCACTCGCCGCTGCGGTCGAGGACCTGCAGGAGATCTCGCGTGGGATCCACCCCGCGATCCTTTCCGCGGGCGGTGTCGGTCCGGCTTTGCGAACGCTCGCGCGCCGTTCGGCGATTCCCGTCGAGCTTGACGTCACGACGGATGCACGGCTCCCTGAGCCGATCGAGGTTGCGGCGTACTTCGTTGCGTCGGAGGCCTTGGCCAACGCGACGAAACATGCGCAGGCGTCGGGCATCGAGGTTTCGCTCGCGCTGCGCGACGGCGGCCTACTGCTGTCGATTCGCGACGACGGCGTCGGCGGAGCGGATTCCGGCCGGGGCTCGGGGCTCGTCGGCCTGCACGATCGCGTCGAGGCGCTCGGCGGGACGATCAGGATCGACAGCCCGGCCGGCAGGGGAACGTCACTCGTCGTCACGCTGCCACTCGACGTCGAGCAGGAGGGGCCAGGAACACGCGGCGCGACCGACCAGCGGTGACGCGGCATACCGGCCGGGTCGAGAGCGCGAGGGTTGCGGCCCGGCCGCGGGATCGCGCCGACATCGTGCGATCAATTTCTTGACGGTGGAAAAGAATTGGCTTAGCGTCCGGTGCGAACTGCTCTATCCGGACAATCCGCCCGGGTGGTGGACCGCTGGTTGCCACTCGCGGACAGTAAGGAGGCCCCCATCGTGCAGCCCACCAGACGCGGTCGCCGGCTCGTCGCGGCACTCATCGGCACCGCCGCCGCCACGGTCGCGATCGTGACCGCCGGCCCGACCGCGGCGGCCGCCGCGCCGGGCCGCGGCGTCATCTACCACGACCCCAGCCCGCAACAAGTCGCCCGCTACGTCGCGGCCAACGCGCCCACGCCCTACATGGGGTGGAGCAGCTGGAGCATGCAGTCCTCGAACTACCCCGGCCTGAACCCGCAGGGCAACTACAGCTGGCTCACCGAGCAGCACGTGCTGCAGCAGGGCACGGCGATGGCGAGCACCCTGAAGTCGCACGGCTACCAGTACATCAACATCGACGCCGGCTGGTGGCGGCAGTGGGACTGGACGCCCGAGTACGACGCCTACGGTCGGCCGGCCGTCGACACCGCGCGCTTCCCGGACGGCATCGGGTATGTGGCCAAGACATTGCACGCGCAGGGGCTGAAGGTCGGGATCTACATGCCGGTCGGGCTGGAGAAGGGTGCGTACGACAACGGCAACTTCCCGATCTACGGCGCGCCGGGCTGCTCGACGCACGACATCGTCTACCCGGACCTGCGCACGACGAACGGGTGGGACAGCTCGTACAAGATCGACTTCTCGAACCCCTGCTCGCAGTACTACCTCGACTCCATCGCCCGCGAGTTCGCCGGGTGGGGCATCGACTTCCTCAAGCTCGACGGCGTAGGCCCCGGCTCCTTCAAGTCCGGCCCCAACTACGACAACACCAGCGACGTCCGCGCGTGGGCGACCGCACTTGCGGGCTCGGGCCGCAACATCCGCTTCGAGCTGTCCTGGTCGCTGAATCATGCCGATGTCGCGACGTGGCAGCAGTGGTCGAACGGCTGGCGGATCGACACCGACGTGGAGTGCTACTGCAATACCCTCGTGCAGTGGGACCACTCGGTGAAGCAGCGGTTCACCGACGTGCTGCCCTGGACGGCGGACGCTGGCCCCGGCGGGTGGAACGACCTGGATTCGCTGGACGTCGGGAACGGCACGATGGACGGCCTCACCGACGCCGAGCGGCAGACCTACATGACGCTGTGGGCGATCGAGGGCGCGCCGCTGTACACGGGCGACGACATCACCTCCTTGGACAGCTACGGACGCTCGCTGCTGACCAACGACGAGGTCATCGCCGTCGACCAGGCGGGCAAGCCGGCGCATCCGGTCAGCACCGCCACGCCGCAACAGGTGTGGTCGGTGCGCAACCGCGACGGCTCGTACACCGTGGCGCTGTTCAACCTCGACGCCGCGGCCGCCACCGTCACCGCCAACTGGGCTGACCTCGGCTTCAGCGGGCCGGCCACCGTGCGCGACCTCTGGCAGCATGCGGACGTGGGCCTGCACGCCGACTCGATCAGCGCGCAACTGCCGGCGCACGGGTCGATGCTCGTCCGGGTAGCGCCCCGGCATCGCGGATAGTCGTTGGCCG
>JAVHVL010000660.1:0-3780 GCA_032160565.1 Pseudonocardiales bacterium
TCGCCTCAGCCGTCTCGGGGTTCTCCGGGTCGGTCCCCGAGACGACGTTGAGGATGTCGGCGAGGTCGCCGACCGAGCGCGCCATCGCGCCCGCGTAGTCCTGGAGCCACGACAGCGGCATCACGCCTCTGTCGCTCTGCATGCCGTCGGTGCCGCGCAGGGTGACGAGGCTCGCCGCGCTGGCGGGCGCGTAGAGCGAGTCACCGGTCTGGGAGCCCAGCGCCGCGGCGGTGAGGCTGGTGGCCGTGGCGACGGCCGACCCGCCGCTCGAGGCCAGCGCGGAGCGGGACGGGTCGAACGCGTTCCAGACCGTGCCATAGGCGCTGTCGGAGTAGTTGCCGCTCGTGGCGTACTCCTCCATGCTCGCCTTGCCGATGATGACGGCACCGGCCCCGCGTAGCCGTGCGACCTGGTAGGCGTCGTGCGCCGGGTGGTAGCCCTCGAACGTCAGGCTGCCGTTCGTCGTCGGCATGTCCTTGGTGTCGTAGAGGTCCTTGACGGCGATCGGGATGCCGAGCAGCGCCCCGCGCTTGCCGGCCGCACGCTGCTTGTCGGCGTTGCGCGCCTGCGTCATCGCGTCCTTGGCGACCGTGATGTATGCGTTGAACCCGAACTGGCCCGTGTCGTAGGCGGAGATCCGGTCGAGGTAGGCGTGCGTGATCTGCTGGGACGTCGTCCGGCCGGCCTCCATGTCGGCCTGCATCTCCTCGATCGTCTTGTCCACTACGTTGTAGGGCGACGTCGTGACCATCTTCGGCGCGGAAGGCACCGGCGGCTGCGGCACGGACTGCGAGGCCGCGCAGTTCTTCGGCTTGGCGCCGGCACCCGACGGCGACAGCGCGGCGAAGTTGGCCACCGAGCAGATCTGCGCCGTCGGGAGCCCGTCGACGACCGGCGCCTTGGCCAGCGCCGCCGCCTTGTCACGCACGCTGGCGATCTCCGCGGCCGCTGTGGCCGTCGTCACCTGCTTGCCCACGACCAGGAAGTGCAGCAGCGAGCGGCTCTGCCGCGGCTGCAGCGTGAGCGTGTTGACGTACGCCTGATAGTTGGCGTCGTGGCCGCTCGTCGCCAACGGCGTGGTGAAGGTGTCGCGCAGCCAGTTGCCGGTGCGGTCCATCGCTCCGGCGAACGGGCTTGGATCGCCGATCACCGTGGCGGTCGGCCCGCCAGTCGTCTGGCCGTCGGCGGTGCCGCTCGCGACCGCCGCCCAGGAATCCTCGGGCGAGACCGTCGCATCGCCGCTCGAGGTATCGACGACCTCGCTGTGCGTCGTGCCCGTTGCGCCGTAGCCGGTCTGGCCTCCGAAGGCGACGTCGATTGTGATCGGGGCCTTGGTGGTGTTCGTAAAGGTGTCGAGCCAGCGCGCCCACGCCTCGGCGCGGTCGATGTAGATGGAGCGCGAGATGCGCACGCCGCCGAGCTGCACGGAGCGGGTCGTGTCGAACTCGTCCTGGCCGTCGAAGCGGAGGCCGAAGCCGCGCATCATGGCGCCGTCGAAGCGCGGTGCGGGTGTCGTACGGATGTGCACCCGGATGCCGCCGTAGCCGTTGAGCATTGTGCTGTACGGCGCCTGTACGCCGGTGCCGCTCTGCGTGGCGCGGATGCTGCCGGTGTCTGCCCCCGGCGGCGCGGCGTCCTGGATGCCCCAGGCGGTGCCGTTCGCGTCAGTGACGTAGGTGAAGGCCGATGCCGGCGTGGCCTGCAGGGCGAGCCCGAGTGAAGCCACGGCTGCTGCTCCCAGCATTCCGGCACGGGTACTGCGGTTCAAGGGAACTCCTTCGCGGAGGAGGGGGGTCCGCGTCCAAGATCGTGGTGTACGAGAGAACTACCTCACGACCGTTTCCTGTTAACGTGGCATTAATTTTCACTTTTGCATCATGGTTTCTGTGGCGGGCACGGTGCCTGATTTCGTGTTGCTCGGCCCGGAGGGTGATGAGTATGCGTCGTTGTTCAACACGTTCCGGGTGAGTGAGAACCACTGGCTGCAGTGGGGTCTTTCAGGTCGGGATCTGGCCTGAGGGGACCTCGGGCCGCTGGGCGCGGCAAACTCATCGGTCACCGATCTCGCGCGCGGCTGTCCACGCCTGGTCAATCTGGCGCAGAAGACGACAAGCCCAAGCCCGCCGCAGTCACTACCGGGTGAGCTGGAACTCTACGAAGAACCACCGCCTCAAGCCCCGCCTGTTGCAGGAGGACCTGTGTGACTTGAGCTATGCGATCATGACGAGGTTCCCTTTCGGAGAGGATCGACCAAATGGCCGGCGGAAACTACGATTCCTACACACTTGCGCGACACTTCGAACAGATCAGCGAGCGCTTCGCCCGAATCGAGACGCAGCTCGCGCTCTTGTCGGCGAAGCTGGGTGTGCCCTACGACCCCCCGTCCGCGGGAGTGCCGGCCGAAGTCGTCGAACTCGCCCGTGCCGGCAAGCAACTCGAGGCCGTCACGCGGTACAGGGCCCTGACCAATGCAAGCCTCGACGAAGCACGCAAGGTCGTCTTGGGGCTCTGAGCGCCGGCCGCCGCGAAGGATCGTGCAGGCCCGCTCACAAAATGGCAGATGCCCAGCCTGTGAGAAACATGGTGATCGTCACGCGTCGCCACGGACAGCATCACACCCAGCATGTTGCGCGTCGGCTGCACACCAGCGACCACAGGCATGCCGCCTGAGCTGGGCGGATGAATTTTCGGCAACCCGCAACCCCACAGGGCAGATTGCCGAACCGGAACCGATCATCGCTTCCTGCCCGCGGGTTCAAGAGATTGACCGCCGTGGCGTCCGTGGCTCGTCCAGGAGTATGCCGCTCATTTCAACCGGCACAAGCCGCATCGCTATGCGGGGACGAGGGTGCTGCCGTAGGCATTCTGGGCGGCGAACGCCGCGCTGAGCTCTTTGAGCGTCTGCGGGGCGTCGTCGCGGGCCATGACAGGCACGAGCCGGATGACGGGAGACTGTCACGTCCGGATCTGTGAGGGCCGGGGGTTGAGATGGCCCCGGCTACTCGGCCAGGTGCAGGGCTGTCGCCGGTGCCGGAACGAAGCAGCGGGGTCCCGAGCGGCGGCGGGAGGTCAGCCGCCGCTCTCCCGCTGCGCCGACCGCCGGCCCATCAGGTGCTCGAGCATCGCCCGGTGGTGATTGCGCACCGCGAGCACTGCGGCTTCCGTGTCGCCGGCCTCGAGCGCCGCCACGATCGGTTCGTGCAGCGCGATCGCGGCTTCCGCCTGGTCGGGGCGGAGCCAGTCCGGCACCGTGTCCTTCTCCACCCACGAACGGTACTCGTAGGAGATGACCGCGGTGTGCACGCTTTCGTAGATCGACGCCAGGTAGCGATTGCCGGACATCCCGACGACGGTGGAGTGGAAGATGGTGTCGGCCGCGATCCACGCCGATGTCGCCCCGACGCTCGCGCGCAGCCGTTCAAGAGCCTCGCGCGCTAGGTGTAGGCCGTCCGCGCCGACGTGGTCGACGGTCTGCCGGACCCCCAGCGTTTCCAGCCACAGGCGCAGGTCGGCCAGGTCGGACAGGCTGCTGCGGTCGAGTTCCAGCATCGGGTTGACCGAGACGCTGATGTTGATGTCCGGTTGGCGCAGGACGTAGGCGCCCGAACCGCGGCGGATCTCCACCAGGCCCATGAGTGACAGGGTGCGCAGCGCCTGGCTGACCGTCGGCCGACTCGTGCCGAACTGCTCGGCGATGGAACGCTCCGACGGGAGCCGGGTGCCATCCGCGAGTCCCTGCTCGATGATGAACGACCTTATCTTCTCGGCCACCTCGTCGGA
>JAVHVL010000103.1:0-4285 GCA_032160565.1 Pseudonocardiales bacterium
AGCAGCGGTTGTGCATCGCGCGGGCGATCGCCGTGCAACCCGATGTGTTGCTGATGGACGAACCGTGCTCCGCGCTTGACCCGATCTCGACGATGGCGATCGAGGAACTGATCAGCGAGTTGAAGCAGGACTACACGATCGTCATCGTCACGCACAACATGCAGCAGGCGGCCCGAGTGTCGGACCGCACGGGTTTCTTCAACCTCGCGGGCATCGGCAAGCCTGGTCAGCTCGTCGAGATGGACGACACCCAGAAGATCTTCTCCAACCCTTCCGAACAGCGAACCGAGGACTATATCTCGGGGAGATTCGGCTGACCGCAAACGCGGTAAGTCTCCGACACACCCGCTCCACCGCAATACCGATCCGAGAGGCAGCAGGATGCGCAACATCTTCCACGACGAACTGGATGACATCGGCAAGCGCGTATTGGAGATGACCAAGCTCGTCGCGGTGGCAATGGAGAAGGCCACCAACGCGCTGCTGGACGCGAACATCTCCCTTGCCAACCAGGTCATCGCCGAGGACAGCCGCGTCGATGCGCTGCGAGTGGAGCTCGAGGACCGCTGTTTCCAGCTCGTGGCGCAGCAGCAGCCGGTGGCCACCGACCTGCGGGTGCTGATCAGCACCATGCACCTCACCGCCGATCTCGAGCGCATGGGCGATCTCGCCGACCACGTCGCGAAGATCGCCCGCCTGCGTTACCCGGACAGCGCGGTGCCGCCCGAGGCGAAGGACGTCATCTCCCAGATGGGGGAGGTCGCGCGCTCGCTCGTGCACAAGGTCGCGGACGTCGTCGACGGCAGGGATGTCGCTCTGGCGCAGGCGATCGAGGCCGAGGACGACTCGATGGATGCCCTACGGCGCAAGCTCTTCACGCTGGTGCTGTCGGACAACTGGACGCGCGGCACGGAGGCGGCCATCGACATGACGCTGCTCGGCCGCTACTACGAGCGGTACGCCGATCACGCGGTGTCAGTCGCCAGGCGGACGATCTTCATCGTCACCGGTCAGCGGCCGTAGCGACGGGGCGGCGCGGAGCAGGTGGTCGAAACGTCGGCGGCGAGCCGGCCGTCCGATCCAGCAGGCCGGGTGGTGGCGGGTGAGGTGGTCCTCGACCGCGCGGCACATCTGGTGACGGTCTACGGCCGGCCGCTGCATCTGCCGCACCAGGAGTTCCGGCTGCTCGAACTGCTCATGGTGAACGCCGATCGGGTGCTCAGCCCGCAGTTCCTCCTGGATTCGCTGTGGGGTGCGGACTACGCGGGCGATCCCGGGACGCTGGCGGTGCACATGCTGCGGCTGCGCAAGAAGCTGGAGCGCGAAGCCGGCGGCAGGAGGCATCTGCGCACCATTCGGCGCGTCGGCTACATCTTCGACACCGAGCCCGTCTAGCCCTGGCTCAACGGGGAAAGCGCGGCGGGTCATGGACTGGCGGCGGTGGCGATCGGCGGCGGTGGCGATCGGGGGGCCGCCGGCGCGGTAGGGTAAGGGAGTCGCGCGACGCCGCGGGCATTCGTTCCCGCGTCCATCCGCTCCGGATGAGTTTCTCGAAGCGACCTCCGCTGTCGCACTGCACAGGCGCCTCGTCCCCTGACGAGCGCCGGCACACACGCTGCCGCCCCGCGCCGGTGACCACCTCGCTCGCGTGAGGCTTCGCGCTCGACTGCGGCGCCGACCAACGGAAGGCCACGCCCGATGACGACGCAATACGGCTTCGTGAGTACTTATCCGCCGACCCTCTGCGGCCTGGCGACGTTCACCGCCTCGATGTACGCCGAACTCGTCACCGCAGGCGGCGACAAGGGCAGCGTGATCCGCGCCGTCGAGGCGCAGCAGCGCCGCCCCGGCCCGGAGGTCGTCGGTGAGCTGGTGGCCGGTGACGCCGCGAGTGCACTCCGCGCCGCGCGCCTGCTGAACGACGGCGATATCGCGATCGTGCAGCACGAGTACGGCGTCTTCGGCGGTCCGGACGGGGACGAGATCCTGCTGCTGCTGAAGGAGTTGACGATCCCTTCGGTCGTGGTCCTGCACACCGTGCTGACCGAGCCCACGGCACATCAGCGGGAGGTGCTCGAGGCGGTGGCCGCCCTCGCGGACGCGGTCGTCACGATGACCGCCACGGCGCGCGACCGCCTCGCCGCACGCTATGCCGTCGACATGACGAAGGTCAGCGTCATCCCCCACGGGGCGCCACCGGTGCGTAACACGCATGCTCCGGTGTTCCGAACCGGCCGGCCGAACGTCCTGACGTGGGGGCTCATCGGACCCGGCAAGGGAATCGAGTGGGTCATCGAGGCCATGGCTGCGCTGCGTGACCTGGATCCCGCGCCGCATTACACCGTGGCCGGGCAGACGCACCCGAAGGTGCTGCTCCGCGAGGGGGAGGCCTATCGGGCCGGACTGGTGGACCGGGTCAACGCCCTCGGGCTCAGCGCTTCCGTGAGCTTCGAGAGCCATTACCGCAGCGGCCCCGCGCTCGCGGACTTGATCAGCTCGGCCGACATCGTCGTGCTGCCCTACGACTCCACGGACCAGGTCACGTCCGGGGTGCTGATCGAGGCGGTCGCGGCGCTCAAGCCGGTCATCGCCACCCGGTTCCCACACGCGGAGGAGCTGCTCGGCGGCGGTGCCGGCCTGCTGGTGCCGCACAAGGACCCGGATGCCATCGCTGACGCACTGCGGACCCTGCTCGGTCGCCGCGATCTCGCAGCCGACATGGCACGAGCCGCGGTCGCGAGCGCACCGGAGCTGCTGTGGCCGGCCGTGGCGGAGCGTTACCGCGAGCTGGCCGACCGGCTGATCACCGCGCGCGTCGCTGCGTGAGCACCGCCGGTCACTACCCCGCGAGGCCGACGTTGGATCACCTGCGGCGGCTCACCGACGGCCGTGGCCTGTTCGAGCACGCGCTGTACGCCGCGCCCCGCCTCGAGCACGGGTACTGCGCCGACGACGTGGCCCGCGCGCTGACCCTCGTCTGCCGCGAGCCCGCACCCGGAGCGGAACTGCACCGGCTCGCCGGCCACTACCTCGACTTCACCGTGTCGGCGATACAGGCAGACGGCTCCTGCCACAACCGGATGGCCATCGACGGCGAGTGGCGGGACGAGCCTGCGTTCGGCGACTGGTGGGGGCGCGCACTCTGGGGGCTGGGCGTCGCGGCCGCGTCAGCGCCTTCGGCCGCGCTGCGCGCACGAGCGCTGCTGGCCTTTCGCTCCGCCGCGCAGGCACGCTCGCCACACCGGAAGGCGATGGTGTTCGCCGGCCTCGGCGCGGGGGAGCTGCTGCTCCACCGCCCGAACGAGGTCTTCGCACAGCACCTGCTGTGTGCGGCCGTGGACGCTGTCGGCGTCGACGGCCGCGACCCGACCTGGCCCTGGCCGGAGCCCCGCCTCACCTACGGCAACGGGTCGCTCGTCGAGTTGCTGCTGCTCGCCGGTGAAGCGCTCCACGACCCGGACCTGCAGCGACGCGGTATCGCGCTGCTGGACTTCCTGCTGCGCACCGAGACTTTCGATGGCCACCTCTCCGTCACCCCGGTCGGGGGCCGCGGCCCCGGCGACGCCCAACCCGCGTTCGACCAGCAACCGATCGAGGTGGCCGCCCTGGCCGACGCCTGTGCCCGGGCCCACCGGCTCACCGAGGACCGTCGCTGGCTGGACGGTGTTCGGCTGGCCTGGGGCTGGTTCTGTGGCGACAACGACAGCGCGACGGCGATGTTCGACGCCACGACCGGTGGCGGGTTCGACGGGCTGGAGCGAGGCGGACACAACCGCAACCAGGGCGCGGAATCCACGCTGGCGATGCTGTCGACCGCGCAGCACGCAGCGCGGCTGGGTGTGCTCTCGTGACAGAGCCGGCCCCGGCACTGGCGCACCGGGTGGACGCCGTATTGACGGCCGACCCGGCACGGGTGGTCGCTCGGCTGTTCCTACCCGGCGAGGAGTTTCCGCGTGGTCGCTCGCGAGCCGGCGCGGTGGTCGACCGGGTGCTCGCACTGGACGAGGCCGAAGTGACGGCACTCGCCGCTCAGCTGACCACCGACTTCGCAGCCAGGCACCGCGACTACACCGCCACGCTCGACGAGCACGCCGCGATGGTCCGATCACATGTCCGGCAGCCTGGGCTACTGAGCCGCGCGCGGACTGTGGTGTTGGGCGCCACGTTCACCGCGGAGTTCGCCGTGGAAGGCGCTGCGCTGTGCAATCCGAGCGCGGTGCTGCACGAGGACCAGAGTGGCGTGCAGAGCGGCCAGGTCCGGGTTGCGATCAGCCTCCGGGGCATC
>JAVHVL010000213.1:0-2777 GCA_032160565.1 Pseudonocardiales bacterium
TCATCGCGGCCCGCGGCGCACAGGGACTCGCGGCCGCAATCGTGATGCCGATGACGCTGACCCTGATCAGCGAAGCGTTCCCCGCCGAGAAGCGGGGCGCCGCTATCGGACTGTGGGGTGGCATCACCGGCCTGGCGGTCGCGCTGGGACCGGTCGTCGGCGGTGCCATCGTCGGCGGGATCAGCTGGCACTGGATCTTCTGGCTCAACGTCCCCATTGGCCTCGCCCTGGTTCCGCTGTCCATCACGCGCCTCACTGAAAGTTTCGGTCCACGCTCACAGCTCGACATAGGCGGCCTGCTGTTGGCAGGTGCCGGATTCTTCGGCATCACCTGGGGATTGGTCCGTGCCAACCTCGTCGGCTGGGGTAGCGCAGAAACCGTGATCTCGCTCATCGCCGGTGGTGTCCTGGTCGGCGCCTTCCTGTGGTGGGAAGGACACACGACAACACCGATGCTGTCCGCGGAACTGTTCCGTTCCCGGGCCTTCAATGCCGCCAACGGTGTCAGCTTCTTTATGTTCGCGTCGCTGTTCGGCGTCCTGTTTCTGATGATGCAGTTCCTGCAGACCGCCCTCGGCTACTCCCCGCTCGCCGCGGGTCTGCGCACCCTGCCCTGGACCGGCGCACCGATGGTAATAGCCCCGATCGCGGGAGCACTTGCTGACCGGTACGGTGGCAAACCGTTCATGCTCGCGGGCCTGGCGCTGCAAGCGGCCGGGCTGGGATGGATCGCCGCCATCGCCAAACCCGGAATGAACTACACACCGCTCGCGATCGCGCTCGGCGTCGCTGGCATCGGGATCTCGCTGTGCTTCCCGACGGTAGCCAACGCCGTCGTCGGATCCGTACCCAGTTCAGAGACGGGGATCGCGTCCGGAACCAACAGTGCACTGCGCGAACTCGGCGGCGTATTCGGCATCGCGATTCTGGCTGCCGTCTTCGTCCACCCCGGCGTCTACACCTCGTCGAGCACGTTCATCGAGCACTTCAAGAGCGCCGTGTGGCTCGGGGCCGCGTTCTCGGCGATCGGAATCATCGCCGCGGCCCTCCTCCCCGGCCGCACCCATGTCGATTCCGACCTAGCCCTACCTGCCCACGACCCAGATCTCGCAGTCGCCGGTACCGCCCCGGCTGTATGACCTTCGGCGAATTCCCGCCTCGGCAACACCGCACCGATACCCCGGCCGCTAGCCGCACCGACCGGACGTCCGCGCTCGCGGAAAGTCCGCCGTCAACAGGAGATGCACATGACAACCGCAAACAAGACAGTTCTCGTGACCGGCGCCAATCGTGGCATCGGCCAGGCGCTGGTCGAAGAAGCACTGAAGAGAGGCGCGAAGCGGGTGTACGCCGGCACGCGACAGCCCATGACGCACCCAGACCCGCGCGTCACGCCCCTGATCCTGGACGTCACCAACGCCGGGCACCTTCAGGCAGCAGTCGAGGCAGTCGAGTCCCTCGACATCCTCATCAACAACGCCGGCATCGCGCTCTACGACGACCTCAGCGACCGAGCCACGATCGAGCAGCATCTCGCCGTCAACCTCTTCGGCACCTACGCCGTGACGCAGGCATTCCTGCCGCTGCTGACAACCTCTTGTGGAGCCATCGTCAACGGCCTGTCGATGACAGCGTTCGCCCCGATGCCGATCATCCCGGCCTACTCGATCTCCAAGGCCGCAGCGTTCTCCCTGACCCAATCGTTGCGGGCACTTCTTGCTGGCCGAGGCGTCACCGTTCACGCCGTCCTGACCGGGCCGGTGGACACCGACATGAACCGCGGCATCGACATACCGAAAGCCTCTGCGGAATCGGTCGCGCGAGCCATCTTCGACGGAGTCGATGACGGCGAGGACGAGATCTTCCCGGACCCCATGTCGCGATCCATGGCCGACAGCTGGCACAACGGGGCGGTCAAAGCCCTCGAGCGCGAGAACGCCGCGTATGTCGCGGCACAGCCCGTCACCTCATAAGCAACCGCAACAACGATGCCTGGAGCGATCATGAGCGACGTCAACTTCACCACCACCTTCACGGTGGACCGAACCCCGGAAGAAGCCTTCGCGGCCATTAACAACGTCCGTGGATGGTGGTCAGGAAACATCGACGGCGACACCCACAAACTCGGCGGCGAGTTCACCTACCGCTACGAGGACATTCATCGCAGCACGCAGCGGATAACAGAGTATGTCCCCGGCAAGAGAGTCGTCTGGCATGTTCTGAACGGGTACCTCAATTTCACCGACGACAAGACCGAGTGGACCGGCACCGACATCGCCTTCGACATCTCCACAAGGGACGACACCACCGAAGTCCGCTTCACGCACATCGGCCTTGTTCCCGACTTTGAATGCTTCGATAGCTGCTCCGGCGCCTGGGGCTTCTACATCAACACCAGCTTGCGGAACCTCATCGCGACCGGTGATGGGCAGCCCAACCAGCAGGAGCACGAGGATGAGGGTGTCAGCTCATGAGTGACTTGTCGGGCAGGAGCACGATCGTCGTCGGCGCAAGCCGGGGCCTTGGTCGGGGGATCTCCTGCGCATTCGTCGAGGCAGGTGCTTCGGTGGTCGCGGTCGCCCGGACCGGCCCAGCACTGGCCGAGCTGGCCGCCAGCCACACCAACATCCAGACCGAGATCGCCGACGCAACCGACGCGACCGTGGCAGGGAGTCTGCTCGATCAGCACGAGCCGGAGATCGTCATCCTCGTGGCCGGGGCGAGCCCGCTCGTCCGCCCATTGCAGCACCACACGTGGGAGACGTTCTCGGTCAACT
>JAVHVL010000328.1:0-2668 GCA_032160565.1 Pseudonocardiales bacterium
GACCTCGCGGGCGACGTCGGCCACCTCCTTCAGGGTGCGCTCCTGCTCCGCGGCCGCACCGGCGATCTTCTCCAGCAGCACCGTCGCGCCGACGCCTCGACGCCCGGCCGTCCACGTGCTGTCCTGCACGGCGACGTCGTCGTCCGTCACGACCGACAGGACCTCCACGCCGGTCTCGGCCGCGAGCTCGGCGGCCATCTCGAAGTTCATGACGTCGCCGGTGTAGTTCTTCACGATGTGCAGCACGCCGGCGCCGCCGTCGACCGCCTTGGTCGCCTCGAGCATCTGCTCCGGTACGGGCGAGGTGAACACCTCCCCGCAGCAGGCGGCGTCGAGCATCCCCGGTCCGACGAACCCGCCGTGCAGCGGCTCGTGGCCCGAGCCGCCGCCGGAGATGAGCCCGACCTTGCCGCGCCGCGGGGCGTCACCGCGGTAGACGATCTTGTGCTGGTGGTCGACTCGCAGGTCAGGGTGCGCGGCCTCGATGCCGAGCAGTGCCTCGGCGACGACGTCCGCCGGGTCGTTGATGAGCTTCTTCATTTCAGCCCTCCGCAGGGACGAGGTCGGCAACGGTGTTGGGCACCTGCGCGTCGGCGGCGGTGCGTGAGACGGCGACGAACGCGGCGGCCGCGGCGGCGCCGGCGAGTAGCTCGGCCAACACGTACACCGGCAGTTGCGTCCAGTGCACGTTGCCGCCCCAGAACTGCAGGATCAGCATGGGTCCGATTGTGCGCGCCGGGTTGATGGAGGCGGAGGTGGTCGGCGCCACCACGATGATGATCGCGAAGACCGCGAAGCCGATGGCGACGCCGGCGAAGCCGGGGGTGGCGTTGCGGTGGATCACGCCGAAGACGATGAACACCAGCATGAACGTGCCGATGAACTCGGCACCGAACGCCTGCGGCCAGTCCACCGTGCCGCCGTAGTGCGCTACGCCGAGCCCGAGATCGGAGGCCTTCTTGCCCAGCACGATGATGATGGCCAGCGCGCCGATCACCGCACCCGTGACTTGAGCCGCGATGTACGCGGGAACCTGCCGCCAGGGGAACTTGCCGGCGGTGGCCAGCCCGACGGTGACGGCCGGGTTGATGTGGCAGCCGGACACGTGCCCCAGCGCGTAGACGGCCGCGATGACCACCAGGGCGAAGGCGAAGGAGATCATGCCCAGGTCGGCCATGGTGAACGGCGCGTTGCCGTTGATGATCAGTGTCGCGGGCACCGAGCCGACCCCGATGAACACCAGGAAGGCGGTACCGATCACTTCGGCCAGGAGCTTCTGCCTGATCGACGGTTCGTCCATCGCGTCCTCGCTCTTGTCTCGGGGTACCGGCGGTCACCCGGTTCGAGTAGGCCGTGTACCGTAATCTCGATCGTCATTCGACAATGTCGAATGTGTTGCGGAAATTACGCTCATGCTTCAATTTGGTCAAGAGTCGTTCCGAGATCCGGGCAGGGAGGGTTCGAGTCGGGTGATCCAGTCGGTCGATCGCGCTGCCCGGGTGCTGTTCGCGCTCCAGGGCGAGCGGCGCCTCGGCATCGCCGACCTCGCCGCGCGGCTGGAGCTGGCCCCCTCGACGGTGCACGGGATCGTCAAGACCCTGGCGGCGCACAACCTCGTCGTCCAGGACGCCGGTTCGGGCCGCTACCAGCTCGGCCCGGCAGTGCTCCGGCTCGGCAACGTCTACCTCGACAGCCTGGAGCTGCGCTCACGCGCGATGGCGTGGTCGGAGGAGCTGGCTCGACGGACCGGCATGGCCGTCCGCACCGGCGTTCTTGCCGGCGACGACGTGGTGATCATCCACCACGAACCCCGCCCGGACGGCAGCCGGCAGATGCCGGAGATCGGCATCGTCATCCCCGCCCATGCGAGCGCGCTCGGGAAGGCGCAGCTCGCGTTCCTGCCGGCCGACGCCGCCCGGGTGCTCGCTTCGGCCCACCGCAGCATGACCGGCGACACCATCACCGACGCCGACGAGCTACGCGAGCAGCTGGCGGTCGTCACCCGCACCGCGCTCGCGGAGGAGCACGACGAGGCGGTGCTCGGCGAGTCCAGCGTGGCGGCGCCGATCTTCGCGGCGAACGGGACGGCGATCGGCGCGATCGGCGTCGTCCTACCGACGACGGACTGGCCGGTCGACGAGAGCGTCAGGATCGCACTGCGGGAGTCCGCACGGAACGTCTCCCGCGAGCTGGGCGCCGCGCGCTGGCCGGCGTAACCGCCGCGTTGCGTAACCGCTGCGTGTCAGAAACCCTCGATGGCGTCGGTGATCCGCTCGGCCAGCTCTACATCGAGATCGGTCACGACCCCCGTCGAATGCGTCCAAACTCTGAAGGTCGTATCCGGACCGGACCTCTCGACCGCCGCGCGATGCTGGAGCTCGCTCTCGGCAGCGTGCACGCGGTCCATCATGGCGGCGTCGAGTTCAGGGCGCATGCTGACCGTACGACTCAGCTGGCGCGTGTCGCCGCGCCAACCCGGCAGATGCCGCAGCGCCGCCCGGACCTGCGCCCCCGACAAGTTGGTGGGCACCTCTTCGGCGGCGGACGCGGCCCGGTCCGGCGGAGGCCCGTCGCCCGGAGCGGTGAACAGCTCGCCGTAGTCCGCCGGCAGATCCGCGCGGATCACCTCGGCGAGCTGTGGATCGACGTCCGCCAGTGCGGAAAGCAC
>JAVHVL010000487.1:0-3696 GCA_032160565.1 Pseudonocardiales bacterium
CGTCATCACTGGCCCCACCGTCGGCCCCTCCGTCGGCTCCTGCGTCGTCGCCCGCACCGCCGTCGCCGGCACCGCCGTCTCCGCCGCGGTCGGCCGCACCGTCGGCACCGCCGCCACCGGCCGCGGCACCACCGTCAGTGCCGGCCCCATGGTCGGCACCGCCGTCGCCGCTGCCCCCCGCCGCACCATCGGCACCCCCGTCGTCGGTGGTGGCGATGTCATCGTCGTTGATGCTCATTCCCGCTCCTTCGTACGTGTCGGAGACGACCAAGCGGCCGCGCTCGTGACGCTAGTCAGGATGGGCGTACCCCGGTAGCCGCGACTCGTGCACAGCGCCACTGACGCACAGCGCCACTGGTACACGGCGCGACGGGCGCCCAGCGCGGCGGTCAGGCGCGACGGGCAACGTGCAACGCGACGACGCCACCGGTGAGGTTGCGGAACCGCACGTCGGTCCAGCCCGCCGCCGCGATCATCCGGCCGAGCTCCTCCTGCGCGGGCCAGCCGCGGATCGACTCGGCGAGGTACACGTAGGCGTCCGGGTTGGACGACACGCGGCGCGCGATCCACGGCAGCGCACGCATGAGGTAGTTGAGATATACGAAGCGGAACGGGGCGAATGTCGGGCGGCTGAACTCGCAGATGACGAGGCGGCCACCGGGGCGCACCACTCGCCCCAGCTCCTGCAGGGCGCGCGGCACGTCTGCGACGTTGCGCAGTCCGAACGACACCGTCGCGGCGTCGAAGGCACCGTCGGCGAAGGGCAGGTGCAGGGCGTCACCGGCGACGAAGGGAACCTGGCGGCGCTCCCTGTGCAGGCGGCCGGCCCGCAGCATCCCCAGCGAGAAATCGCAAGCCACGGCGTACGCCCCGGAGCGGCGCAGCTCCGCTGTGGACACGCCGGTACCCGCGGCGAGGTCGAGCACGCGCTGACCGGGGTGCAGCTCGAGCACGTGCCGGGTGTGCCGGCGCCAGCGGTGGTCCTGCCCCATGGACAGGACCGTGTTGGTGACGTCGTACCGCCGAGCGACGCCGTCGAACATCGCCGCGACGTCTCGGGGCTTCTTATCCAGCGTTGCTCTACCCATGTGCGCCCATTGTGCCCGACCGGGCCGGGTCCGCTTCCGCGTCCGAGGCCAGCCGGACCGCACCGAGCACGATCGCGGTCAGGCAGGCCAGATACACCACCACCCGCCCCGCGTCGGCCGGGACATGCTCGTGCAGCACGAGCGCACCCAGGACGACGGCCGCCACCGGGTCGGCCGACTTGTTGGCCGGGAAGCTCGCGGCCAGCGCGCCCACCTGGAAGGAGACCTGGGTCAGCGTGATCCCGAGGCCGCCGAGCACCGCCATGCCGATCAGCGGCACCAGCCCGGACGGATGCCCCAGCAGCCCGACCAGGCCGTGGTCGCCGAACTGCGTGGCCGCGGCGTTGATCAGGACGCCGACTGTCCCGAACCACACGCCGGCGACGCCGCCGTACACCCCGGCACGCAGCGCGGAGCCGCGGCCGCGGACGGCGGCGGCCAGCCCCGCTCCGCCGAGCAGCACGATGACGATCGCCAGAGCGAGGGTCCGCGGCTGCGGGGCCTGGCCGGCGCTCGGGGTGCCGAGCAATGCGAAGAAGACGCTCAGCCCGCCGATGATCGCCACACAGGCCAGGTAATCACCCCGCCGCGGCCGGGTACCGCCGAGCATGGCGCCCACCGCGAGGGACACCGGCAGGGTGAGCACCAGCAGCGGCTGGACGAGCACGACCGGGCCGGTGGCGAGGGCAACCACTTGAAAGGCGAGCCCCACGGTGTCGCCGCCGATCGACAGCAGCCAGCGGGGGTCGCGCAGCAGGCGCAGCAGCCCCCGCGGGTCCGCCTGGCCGGTGCCGGTATGGGCGGCGGCGTGCTGCACGGCGGTGGACGCGCCGTAGGCGATCGCCGCGGCCACGCCGGACGGGACGGCTACCGCGAGCAACACCAGCGGAGCGTATCGGCAGCACCGGTGCCCGCGACCTCGCCGCACAGCACCGCCCCACGAAAATCGCTCGCTGCGCTCACGATTCCGAGGGGATCCCGGATGACCACCGGATGAGAGCGAGGTGTCCAACGCCGCCGGCGGTCATCGCCGCGTAGCCGGTCGGAGCAGGCGCGGCGGCAGCAGCCGGGTCAGCCGCTCGGTCAACCATGCCTCGAACCGCTTGTTGCTCCACCGTCGCACGTGCACGAGGCGGTGGTAGAGCTCCGGCGCCATCAGCAGCCACAGCTCGTCCGTGGCGGCCTGCGGGTCGAGCCCGTCGCGCAGCGGCGCCTTCGCCACGAGCTCCGCCACGCTGCGGCGGGCCGCCCGCAGCCGATCGTTCTCAGCCGACCGCCACAGCGCACGCGGCCCTTCGTCGCCGCTGCTGGCCGCGGCGTGCACGACCTCGTCTATGGACGCGCAGCGGCGCCCGATCTCGGCGATGTGTGCGGCCAGTAGCTCCATCGCACGGAACGGATCGGGCTCGGCACGTATCAGAGACGGCGCGTCCGGCTCCTGCCTGTCGACGGGCTCATCCTGGCCCGCCACGGCGGCATCGCGGACGGCGGCGAGCAGGGTCTGCTTGTTACCGACCGCGGAGAAGACGGTCGGCTTGCTCACGCCCGCCTCGGCGGCGATCTGGTCGACGGTCGTCGCACCGTATCCCTGAGTGACGAACAGCTCCCGTGCGGCGGCGAGGACCGCACGCCTGGTCTGCGCGGCCTGCTCGTCCCGGAGCGGGGACGAGTACGCCTTGCGCCCGTCCTTGACCTCAGTCATGGATCGAACCTACCGTGACAGTGTTCGTTAGACGCGCGGTAGTCCAAATTGTCGGAATCGCCCGCGAGGTGGCCAATGTCAGACGTCGTCCCCACCGTGCCGGACCCGCGCTCGACGCACCGCCACACGTCGCGCTGCTACTGGGACCTGATGGAGTGCAGCTGGGTATGCCGGTCCCCGGTGCGTGCCCCGATGGCTTTCGATGGCGCGGCCGCGGAGGCCTCGCTGTCGGTGCCGGTACCGAGTCCGCTGCCCGGCTAGCGCCTACGCGGCCAGCGTCTACGCGGCCAGCGTCTACGCGGCCAGCGTCTGCGCGGCTAACGCCGGTCAGCTCGCTGCCGCGACCGGCAGCACCTTCAGCGCCGTCGACGCGAAGTGCGAGTGCACCCGGTCGTCGACCGGGTCGTTGGCCGGATGGTCGTGCACGGCGACGTGCCGGTACAGCGTGTCGCGCTGGGCGGGGATGCGGCCTGCGCCGCGGATCAGCTCGATCAGCTCCGTGCGGTTGGAGCGGTGCCGCGCGCCGGCGGAGGAGACGACGTTCTCCTCGAGCATCACCGAGCCGAGGTCGTCCGCGCCGAAGTGCAGCGTCAGCTGGCCGATGTCCTTGCCCGTCGTCAGCCACGAACCCTGCAGGTGGTTGACGTTGTCGAAGAACAGCCGCGCGACGGCGATCATCCGCAGGTATTCCAGCGACGTGGCCTGGGTGCGGCCTTTCAGGTGGTTGTTCTCGGCCTGGTAGGTCCACGGGATGAACGAGCGGAAGCCACCGGTGCGGTCCTGCACGTCGCGGATCATGCGTAGGTGCTCGATGCGCTCGGCGTTCGTCTCGCCGGTACCCATCATGAACGTCGCCGTCGACTCCATGCCCAGCCCGTGCGCGGTCTCCATCACCGACAGCCACGT
>JAVHVL010000051.1:0-2520 GCA_032160565.1 Pseudonocardiales bacterium
GCGCTTCCTGCTCAAGTAGGCGCACTCGGCGGAGTTCTGGGTGACGGCGATCGCGGCGTCGTAGGCCTCCTTCGCCTCGGCGCTTCGACCAAGCCTGCGAAGGAGGTCGGCCCGGGCGGCGTGCCACGCGTGGTAGCCCGTGAGGGGCAGCCGGTCGACCAGAGCGAGCGCGACCTTCGGGCCGTCGAGCTCCGCGACCGCGACCGCGCGGTTGAGCGCAACGATCGGTGACGGGTCGAGCCGGGTCAGCTGGTCATACAGCGCGACGACCTGCGACCAGTGCGTGTCCGACGCGGTGGGGGCGTCAGTGTGGACGGCGTTGATCGCGGCGAGGATCTGGTAACGCCCGGGTCGGTTGATCGCGAGGAACTCGCGGACCAGGTCGTGCCCCTCGGCGATCAGCCCGCGGTCCCGGCCGGCGCGATCCTGCTCGCCGAGCGGGACCAGCTGCCCATTCCGCACGCGGGCCGCACGCCGGGCCTCGGCGAGCAGCAGCAGCCCGAGCAGACCGGCCACCTCCGACTCCTCGGGGAGCAGTTGGCGGAGGACCCGTGTCAGCCGGATGGCCTCGCCGGGGAGCTCGGCGCGCACCGGCTCGCCGTCGCCGGTGGCGAGGTAGCCCTCGTTGAAGACGAGGAACAGTACCGCCAGCACGCCGCCGAGCCGCTCGGGGAGGTCGGCGGCCTCGGGCACACGGTAGGGCACCTTCGCCGCCGAGATCTTCTTCTTCGCCCGGGTGATCCGCTGCGCCATCGTGGTCTCGGGCACGAGGAAAGCCTGCGCGATTTCGGGCATGGTCAGCCCACCGAGGAGGCGGAGTGTCAGCGCGATCCGTGCCTCCGGTGCGAGCGCCGGGTGGCAGCAGGTGAACAACAGCCGCAATCGGTCGTCCTCGACCGGTCCGGTGGGCTCGTGGGGGCGTCTCGTCGTAGTACATGAAGGCCGCGCGGTGAGCAACCGTTCCTGCGCTGGTTGATCAACCGTTCTCTCGGGTGCGCACGTCCGGAACGACGCCGACGGTTCCGGCGTGTTGTAGACGGCGAAGCCGAACCCGTACACATTGCTCGCGGGCGCTTCAAGATCGTCACTGGGGTGCCGGTCCCTAAGCCTCGATCCGTGGACCCGCTGAGCGGATGATCTTCGTTTCAGTTGCTGAGTACGGGGCGGTGAGTTGACGTGGCTGACTCGCTGCTCTGCCCAGCTGTTCCACGGTTGGTGCCTGCTCGGGCCGGGTGCTGGGCGGTGAGTTGGTCAGGCCGTTGTTGGCGGCTAGAGCGCGGCTGTCCAGAGTGCGGTCCATGCGGTGGCCCAGGGCCAGTGCGCGGCTAGGTGTAGCACCCGGCGGCGTTGCGGGCGGGCGAGCCGCGCGGGGACGCTGACGATGTCGGCGCAGGGTCGGGGTCACCGAGCCACCGAGTAGATCACCGGCTTGGAGAGCGTCGTGTTTCCGGCCGAGTCGGTGACCAGCGCCGCAAACTTGACATGCTTGCCCGCATCCGCCGCACTCGGTGTCCAGCTGAACTCATACGGCGCCGTCGTGGTGGTACCGATCGGGGTGCCGTTGACCATCAGCGTCGCCGACTGCACGGCGAAGTCGTCGGTGCCCCAGACGAGCGGGTACACCGTCGATCCGACCTTCAGCACCGATCCGCGCCCGGGGTCGGTCACTTCGGCCGTCGGAGCGGAGTCGACGATGCGACCCACGCCGGTCGGCACGGTCCCCGGCAGCGACGACAGGCGTCCGGTGACGGTGACCGTGGCTGCCTGCGTGGTGTCGGGGCCGGAGATGGCCTCGAGTCCGGTGCTCGGGTCTGCCGGACCTCCGGGGACGGGGTCACCCGTTCCGAGGTAGCTTCCCGACACGAGGAACGGGGCGCCGCTACGCACGGCGCTGTTGTCAGCGTTGGCGTTGTAGGCCGCGAACCCGTTCCCGGTAATGATGTCGCCCGAAGCAGTGAGCGCTCTCGCCGTATTGGTACCGGCGTCGGTCAGCAGGATGCCGTACGACTGCGCCGGCGCGGGCGTGTAGTAGTTCCCGGTGATCCGGCTGTTGTTCACGAAGCCGGTGACACCGCTGGTGTACTTGATGCCGACCTGCGGGTACAGGCTGTTCGGCGTGCCCTTGACGACCGTGTTGGTCACGTAGCCGTGGTAGCGGATGCCGGTCCGGACGGTGTTGTCCGGGCTGCCGTCCGGGCCGCGCGCGCCGTCGAACAGGATGCCGCCGGACTGGTAGCCGGTGATCACGCTGTTCGTGACGGTGAGCTCGCTCTCGACGGTGCCGGCGCTGGCACCCTGGATCACGCCGGTCTTGACGATGCCCCAGCCGTGCGGGTTCGCCGCCAGCTCCAGGGCGCTGGTCGCGACCTTCATCGGACCGATGACGCTGTCCGAGACGCGTCCGGCCGCACCGAAGTAGGCGACGCCCGCCTCGGCCCACACGTTGCCCGAGGTCACCGTCACACCCGAGATGTCCACGAACATCTCGTTGGTGTCGGTCGAGCCGAGAGACTGCCTGGA
>JAVHVL010000566.1:0-2609 GCA_032160565.1 Pseudonocardiales bacterium
CACGTCGACGTCGACCGATTCGATGACAGTGCTCATGGGTCCCTCCAGGGTTGCGGTCGGATACTTGATCATCCGATTGCCTACCCCGGTCCGACGGAGCGGCAAACACCCGAAGCCGTCGGGTAACATTTCCTCCCGTTGCCGGAGCGATCCGGTGCACGGCGGGTTGCCCGAGTGGTCAAAGGGAGCGGTCTGTAAAACCGCCGGCTCAGCCTACGTTGGTTCAAACCCAACACCCGCCACTGGCGTCAGGCCCTCGGGAGACCGGGGGCCTGTAGCCGTTTCCGGGGCCGCAAATGGTCGGACCGAGCCGTGTTGCGCTCTGGCACGCCGATCAGACGGTAATGATCTCGCAGGCGATAATCGCGCCGGACCGTTCGATGCAGCTATCGGCAGTAAGAAATGCGCTTGCATGCCGTTCAGCAGCGGCGACGTAGATTGCGTCCGCGTAGCGCAGCGAGCCCTGTGCCAGGTCCCACGCTCGGTGCACGTCCGACCACGGCGTGGCCTCGATGACGATCTCGAAGGACTCTGCGTCGTGCAGCGCCTGTGCCAGATCCGCAGGCTGCAGGGGATGATTGGGTCGGTTCGCGGCGGCACCGAGCCCGGACATCACCTCGAACGCGAAGTGCCCTGGTGAGATCAGCGGCTCAGTCGCCGGCAGAGCCGCCAACGCATCCCGCGCGGCGATGCCGCGCGGCCCGGAGTCGGCCACCGCGTCAATGATCAGCGATGCGTCGACGATCACTGCGTGCGCTGGCCGCTCAACTGGTCCGAACGCTCTTTGTGCGCGTCGGCGATGGCCTGCAGAATCGCACTCCGCTCCTCGGTCGGGACCTCGCGTTGACTTCGCAAGCGCTCAGCGGTTCGGGTGAGCGCCGCCTTCCGGCGCAGGTACACCGCCTGTGCGTGGAGGGCGTCGCGCAGGTAGCTCTGTACCGATGTGCCGCGCTCGGCAGCCGCCGCTCGGATCTGATCGAGATCGTCCGCCGGCACGTCACGAATGAGTACGTTGGACATGTCCACATGCTATCAATGGTGCTATCTACGATGCACGCGAGCGCCATATCGCTCCGGGCGCGTGAAAACGACCCGCCGCAGGATTCCGGTCTAGGCGTTCGAGGGGTCGGCGGCCAACGCCTCGAGCGGCTGGTTCGAGTCGAGGGCGAGCCCCGCGTCGGCAGCGCGTTGCAGCAGGGGTTGCGCGCGCAGCCGCTCGGCGATGGCGCGTGCCTCCCCGACCAGCGGCGCGGCAGCGGCCGGATCGCCGGTCTTCGTGAGGTGATCGGCGTGGTCGAGGAGGCCATGCGCCAGATGGAACGGGCTGCTGAGCCGCCGCAGCATCGTGACCGCGGTGGCGAACCGGGCGTCGGCGTCCAGCTCGGCACGCGCCCCCGACTGCCGGGCTCGGACCAGATCACGTTCGGCTCGCAACAGCGGCGGCAGGTGCCCGATCGGGTGCGCATCCAGTAGGGCGAGCAGCTCGTCCGTGACGTCTTCATCGCCCATGGCGTAGGCCGCCCGGGCGGCCACCGGCCACGACCACACGATCACCTCGTGGTGCATTCCGATCGCGCTGGAGAGCACGAGCGCATCGCGAGCATGGGCCAGCGCCTCCGGCTGCCGATCCAGCGCCGCGGCGATGACGGCGTCGAGGACCGCGGCATAGCCCCGATCCTGCGGATCCTCCGCAGTCCGGAACCCGGACGCATCAGCGAGCCGACCGGCGTCGTCGACGTCTCCGCGCAGCGCGAGCAGGAGGGCGTACACGTGCATCACGTCGGCGTCGCCGTCTATGCCGTCAGCGCGTGCCCCGTCCGTCACGGCGCTCGCCGCGGCATCCCAGTCACCGCTGAACTGCAGCGCCGTCGCCAGGTTCACGATTGCGACGGCGAGCTGGCCGGCGCCGCCAACCCGGCGGGAGTGCTCGACGGCCGCCCGGGCGGCAGTGGCGGCCGCGGGCGGGTCCAAGGTGATCAGCATGGCGGACACGTTGGCCAGCGCTCGGCCCAGGGCGGCCGCATCACCGGCGTTCTCGGCCAGCTGTACCGCATATTGCAGGTTGGCAACCGCCTCGTCCCGCCTGCTCGCGAAACCGGCGGCGATCCCGCGGATGCTGAACAGCGACGCGAGCAGCCCTCGATCGACGTCCAGTGCCTGGCCGAGCGCGAGTGCCTCGGCGGCCAGCCGGTCGCCGTCCGATCCGCCGGTGAAGATCTCGATCGCGGCGAACTCGCTCAATGCCGTGACCGTGTCCTGGTCAGGATCCGGGCGCAGTACGGGGACGATCTTGGCGAGCAACTCGCGCGCCTCGGAATGCCGACGCGCAAGGCGCAAGGCCTGTGCGGCGATCGTGTGCGCACGGGCCACAGCGCGCGGCTGGTCGAGGTCGGCGTAGAGCGCGGCGGCACGCTCAGCGTGCTCGATGGCGGCGTGGAGGTCCGCGGCAAGGACACCCGCGGCCGCCGCGCTCTCCCAGAGCCCGGCCGCGGCGACGGTCGCGTCCGGCCGCGCGGAATCGGTCGTGAGGGTGGCCGCTGTGGCGTAGCTCCGGGCCGAGCCGAGTGGCGCCCCCGAGCGGGCGGACCGTTCCGCGGCTCGAACGAGGG
>JAVHVL010000575.1:0-3991 GCA_032160565.1 Pseudonocardiales bacterium
CCGGTGGCCTCCACGCCGGCCGGAACCGGCTTTGCAGCCGTCCCTGGGTAGGCCTCGATGGCCAGGAGATCACCAGGGTGCACCGGGAAGGCCGTGGTGCGGATGAGGACCTGGCCGCGCTCGGGCGCTGCCGGCTCCGGCTCCTCGATGACGGTCAGGACGTCGGCGGGCAACCCGCCACGGGTGCAGACGACTCGACGGTTCATGATTCGCCTCGTGCGCTGGTGCGTGTGGGGCTGGCCGGGGGGTCAGCCGACGTCCCGCAGCAGCAGGTGCTTTCCGCTGGGTGCACCGTCCAGCTGCATCAGTCGCCCGCCCTCACGCAGACCGCCAAGGTCCAAGGCGGCGAATCCGAATTGGTCCAGCAAGCCGGCCACGGCTGCCTTCGCGTCGTCGTCGTCGCCCGCGTAGAAGGCCACTAGCCGTCCTTCGGGATGCCGGGGGTCCGCCGCGATGAACGGGCCGTACAGGGTGTTGAGAGCCTTCACGACCCGGGCGCCGGGAAGGTGGCTGGCAACCCACTCGCTGCCCGTGAGGTCACCGAGGTCGTACCGGCCCCGGTAGGGGTTGGCCGCCGCGAACTGATTCGTCGTGTCGACGACGATCTTCCCGGACCAGGTGGTGAGGTCTGTCAGTTCCGGCACGGCGAAGAACGGCACCGAAAGGAAAACGAGCTCCGGCTCCGCCGCCTCCTCGGCCGTGACTGCGCGGGCCTTCGGCCCCAGCCTGCCCACGAGGGCTTCGAGGGTCTTGGGGCCCCGGCTGTTGCCGATGAGTACCTCATGGCCGTGGCGGATGGCCTTGTCGGCGACCGCCTGTCCCACTGGTCCTGCGCCGAGTACGCCAATGACGCGGTGTGTGGTCATGGTTTCTTCCGAGGATGTCCGGCTCGCCGTGGAACTTGGTGGTGGCGGTCGTGTGACTGAATGATCTCAGGCGGGGGAAGCGGCGACCTCCGGCGCCGCGGTCGCGGTGGGCGTCTGAAGGGTCGTCGATGATCACGTCGTCGCCCATCCGGCCCTCCAGCGCCCGATACTCAAGTCTCGCGGGACGTTCCCGCCCGGGTTTCGTAGCCGAGCGCATCGACGGCGAGTCCCGGTTCGCGCGGAAAGCAGGGCGCCGCGCGCCCGCTCTCGCGCCGAGTGCGAGCGCCCGAGGGCCGGTCCGCGGCGCGCCTGCTCGGGACGAACAGCGGGCGTCCACGGGTCGGCGCACGAGGCGCCCGCTTCGGATGGAGAGCGGGCGTCGGGCGTGATCGATGCGCGCGCGGGTGAGCGTCTGCACTACGCAGAAGCTCACGCCTTTCTCGGAGCGCGGACTCCGCTCGATGAGCGGATCCGGACGCGACTCGATTCCATTGGGCACAAGCCGCCCGTTTGTGCCCAATCGTGCAGACGCTCTAGTGGACCTCGAACGCGCACCGGAACAGCGAGATTTGCAGGTACTTCGGAAGCGGCTGATGGGACTCGAACCCACGACCTTCTGCATGGCAATCAGAAGCTGAGTTTTCGGAAGGTCCAGAAAAGGCCTGCAAATCCGACCGGTTTCTGCAGGGCGTTCCAAAGTGCGATGCCCGGGGATTACCGGCGATACACGGGGATTTAGCAAACCAATGGCAAACCGTTTGCGAACGGCGCCCTCTTCATCGATGGTGCACATCGAAAGCGGCGAACTCCTCAGACGCCGCTGCGCGCTGGGCCACGGTCAGCTACCCCAAGGAGCGGCGGCGGCGACTCCAGCCTCCCGTATTGCTTGGCGAGCGATGACGCCGGCCCGCATCGATCTGCACCAGCATTTCTTTCCGGCCCGAGAGTTCGGCGCCGAGCACCTGCGCCGTCTCGAGGACGAGACCGGCTGGCGATTCCCGCCAGAGAACTTCCCGTGGTCGCCCGCGAAGAACCTCCGGTTCATGGATCAACTCGGCATCGAGACCGCCATCCTCTCGTTGACGGGCAGCCCCGGCGGCGACGGAGTGGGCCCCGCGAACCGGGAGTTCGCCCGCTTTCTCAACACCACGGCCCACCAGGCCGTCATCGACCATCCGGGCCGCTTCGGCTTCTTCGCCAACCTGCCGATCCCGAGCGACACCGAGGCGGCGCTCGACGAGCTCGTTTACGCGATCGACATGCTCGGGGCGGCCGGCGTCAACCTGACCTCGTCCTACGGCACAGGCGAGCAGGCGCGGTACGTCGGTCACGATGCCTTCGACCCGATCTGGGAGGAGCTAGACCGTCGGGGCGCCGTCGTCTTCATCCACGGAGACCAGACGCCGAGCACCAATCGGTACCCGAGCCGCCTCGTGCCGATCCCTGTCGGCGAAGTCCCCAACGAGACGTACAAGGCGGCGGCCGACCTTGTCACCCGCGCGAAGAAGCGTCGCTACGCGAACGTCAGGATCGTCCTCTCGCACTCGGGCGGAAGCACGCTGTGTCTGGCCAGCCGGGCGGCTGTGCTGGCTCATTCCCAGGGCGCCGACCTGAGCCCCGAGGAGATGATCGAGGACTTCCGCGGCTTCTACTACGAGACGGCCTTGTCGGGGTTCGAAACGAGCCTGGTCGCACTCGAGGACTTCGTTGAGCCGGACCACATCCTGTTCGGCAGCGACTTCCCCGCCGTCGATCTCGCCACGGCAGCCTGGTACACGCGCAACGTCGACGTCTACTTCGCCGACCGGCCCAAGCAACTCGAAGACGTCATGCGCAACAACGCTCTCGCCCTTTTCCCAGGGCTGAGTGCGCACACCTAGTTTGCGGGCCGCCGAACGCCCACGTCATCGAACCGAAGGACGACCCTCGTCGTCGGCACGGCCGCGGCGCCGACGTCGAAACACGACCCACAGACGGCGCCCCCCGTGTCAACCCGAAACGTCAACGGCAACCCGGACAAGCTCAGGTGCCACTGACCGCCGGTGCGGCTCAGACCGGGCAGCGGGACATGGTGCTGGGCGGCTGGCCGGGGCAATCATTGGATAACGATCTGCGATCGACGAGACAGCGACGCACCGTAGGGACGTCGTCGAGAGCACGTCGGCATGACCGACCGCTGACGGGTGCGCACCGCCGGCGATCCGGCCGGCTCCGCTCGGTTTCTCGAGCTGACCGCCCGCTCGGTGTCCGATTGATCGGACGTGCTCACGTAGTGATCGACCTAAAACCGGGCGATCTGCCGCTCCGGTGCCGGGCGGTGGCGAGCTGTAGCTAGGGCTTGCGCGCCCGCACGATCGCCGAGGCAGCGTGTTCGTGCACACGGTGCGTCTCGGTGATCTCGATGTCGGAGAGCCCCGCGTTGCCGAGTGCCGTTTCGAACTCGGTTCGCGTCAACGCTCCTGCGACGCACCCGGTCCAGGCGGCCATGTCGGCGCGCGTCAGCTCGTCCATGTCTTCGTCGGCAACGACGTCCGAAACGGCGAAGCGGCCGCCGGGCTTGAGCACACGCGCGACTTCGTCGAGCACGCGCTGCTTGTCGCCCGACAGATTGATGACGCAGTTCGAGATGACGACGTCGACCGACTGGTCGGCCAGCGGCAGCTCCTCGATGTAGCCCTTGACGAACTCGACGTTCTCGACGCCGGCCTGCGCAGCGTTTTGGCGCGCGAGCGCGAGCATCTCGTCAGTCATGTCGAGGCCGATCGCCTTGCCGGTGGGACCAACGCGGCGCGCTGAGATCAGCACGTCGCCGCCGGCGCCGGACCCGAGATCCAGAACGGTCTCGCCCTCGTGCAGATCGGCGACGGCGGTGGGGACGCCGCAGCCAAGCGAGGCCTCGATCGCGGGCGCGGCATCGCCCACGTCCTCACCGGCATAGAGCGCGTCGCCGAAGACCTGGGGGCCGTCTTCGTCGGTGAGTGCGACCTCGGTCCCGCAGCACGAGCCACCGGCGCTGCCACAACCGCTGGAGGCGCTGGCTTCTGCGGCCGCGCGCGCCGCGGCGGCGTAGCGTTCACGGACCTGGTCGCGGATGTTGTCGGGGTGGGTGCTCATGGCGTCCTCCA